>CANRZC010000034.1 GCA_947644185.1 uncultured Acetatifactor sp. | reverse complement strand
CCTCTTTATAAACCTCCGTCCATGCATGTGCATTATAATAGCCCTCAGGTGGATTGGTTTCTGTCAGTGTATAGGTTCCGCAGGGGAGCTCTAGCTGATTTACCACAACGCCCTCTTCTCCATCCACAAGAGCCGAAGTATAGCCTCCCTCTGTGGGGATATAGCTTCCCGGTACAGTCAGCTTCTGGGCTGTCAGCGTGAACTCTGCTCCATTGAGACGATTTCCGCCTTTGTCTTCCTTTACAATCTTGATAGTCTGTTTTGCCACTTCATTTGGGATACTTGTCAGAGGCACGCTTGCGTCCACTGCGTTATCTCCATCAGAGTACAGCGTAATCGTTCCTTCTTTATTTACAAATGTCACTTTGTAAATCTTTTCCGACAGCTCATAGCCTGCAGGGGCTTTTGTCTCCTTCATGAAATAGGTGTCGCTGGTAAGTCCTATAAAGGTAACTTTGCCATTCGTTCCTGAAGTAGCTGTGGCCACTTCTCTGTCCTCGCTTATGGCCTCTATACTGTCATACAGTGCGAAAGTGGCTCCCTTTAAAGCTTTTTCATCAGCATCTGTCTTTGTAAAGGTAAGAGTTCCACCATCCGTGGCATTGCGGACTACCAAAGTTCCTTTATAAGCTGTACCCTCTTGTTCTATTACAAGGGGCTCGTATGCTACGTCATAGAATTGGTATCCATCCTCATCCGCTTTGGGATCAAACGAAGTGTCCCCAATTTTTATCTCACGGAGCTTGTAATCCGCGATTGTCCCGTTTACATACATTGGCAGTTTAGAGATAGTCACCTGCCAGTTATTCTCTTCATTCAGCTCCTTCGTGTAGGCTGTCTTTACGCTTCCCTTCCAAAGCTCAACTGTCACAGGCTCTTTCTTTGCACCACTTGCCCATTCTTTTCTGATAAGGAGGTCCATAGTGCCTGGCTTATTGGGTACATTCATCTGAAACGTATTTTCATCGCCCACCTGCTTCAATACTGCTGCAGACCCTTCTTTCAAAGTGACAAAGCCGTTTCCATTTATTGTAAACGATACGTCCTCCGCCCCATATCCCTCTGGATGTTCCGTCTCCTTGAGAATGTACTCGCCTGCGGATCGCTCTTCCAGTCCATGGAGCACCAGGTGCCCCGTACCGTTCACCTGTAGTCTAGTTGTCTCTGTGGTTGCAATTCCCGTTGGCGGATACAGATAATAGTCGTCGCCGTTTTGGTAAACCTTCTCTGCCTGAGTCCCATCCGCCTTCCACAGTTCGAAGGTAACCCCTGTCAGGCCTTCCTCTGAATCTGCGTCAATCTTCCAGATGCTGATGGCATTCTTTGGCAGATAACTGTTCCGAAAATCCACTGTCTGGTAACTGCTATAGTCCAAGTCAAGGGAGTAGCTTTCCACTGTCACTTCCACACCGGCATCCGAATAATTTCTCCACTTTTCTGCTGTGGTTTCTGTGCCTGAACTACTTGTTTTGGTATTGAAAACGCGATATTCCGCCAATGTGGCAATATTATCGTTGGTATTGCTGATGTAATTGTTTTCCTTCAGGGTGAACTTTTTGCTTGCTGTCACTCCCAGAACCCATGTGTAGGTAAGCTCCCCGTCCTTTTCCGCTATATAGTCGTAGCCAGTGCCATTGGCAGGATTACTTTCCTTCGAATTCAGAACCAGTTTGTAGGAAGGTTCGCTCTTTCCCTCTTCTGTGACCGTGATATTGAAACCATTCTTTACAGCATTGATAGCCTCCTCGTTGCCGTAAAAGGTCTTCGTCACTGCCAGTTTGCCCTGCTTGCGGACCAACACGCCGTCTACATGCCACCAATTATCCGGTGTGTTATACTTAAACACATACCAGCGCACTGTAAAATTATCAGTGGTCAACTCATCTGCAGATACTACTTTTCCATCTACACTTACTTTCTTTGTATCGCCAGCCTTTGCCTGTTCGATCCGAAGTTTCCCCAATATCTCTTCGTCTGTAGGGAACTGAGCCAACTTATATGTGTAGCCATTCACATCGACGCCCTCGGGGGTACCTAGCTTTCGAACGTTTTCGTCACCAGTGGACGTAGCAGTGGGTGTGGCAGCCACAACGACTCGTGCAGAGGCACTATATTTAGCCGCTTCAGTCCCTACGTTATAGGTAGGCCCTATCCTCCAACCATACTCTTTCTCTTTCCCAGTATCAGGATACGTATAACTGCCATAATCAATTGTAGAATATTCGGCCTCAGTCGTTGTCTCAAACAGGCTTGCAGTAAAATCTTCCGCAGTTGGTGACATATAGTTTCCTGCAGAATCCAAAACCTGACTCTGTAGATTTACAAAAAACCTTACCGTATCCCTGGAAATCTCCCTGCTGCTGGCAACACCTACATCCGTTCCCAGAAGCACAATCTCCGAGAAAGAATCCATCTGGAAGGAAGTAGTCCCTGCTTCGTCCACCTGGCTTCCACTGAGCACCTCCGTCCCCTGTTCAGCAAAGTGCACTACGGTCACAGGCTCGCCTACTGCCAGACCTTCGCCGTTGAGGAACTGGATCTTGATTGTCACAGGTGCCTCCGGCTCCACCTCCACGCCATCCACGTAGAAGCCGATATTTACCAAAGTATCGATGATGGCATCCTCGTTGTCCAGGGCCTGCTGGAGCTCCGTCTCCCTGACCGCATAGTGCTCGGCATCTGTCTCTGCTGTAATCTGCTTTATCTGGAGCTTCGCCTCTTCCGGCAGGTTCGCCTGGGAATCATACTCTGCAATCACACGCACATTGCCGTCCACAGCCTCCTGGCAGAACGCATGCTGTACTTCTACTACTGTCTCCTTTACCAGAGTCACCACCAACAGGTCCATGCTGTCTCCGGCATTGTACACCAGCGTCACCGGCTCCCCTGCATCGTTTCCATCTTCGTCCAGTCCCTGTACTGTGAAAGTCACATTTCCCTCTGGCTGAACTGTCTCTTCATTCAATAGGAAGCTAAGCCTGTAGGATACCTCTTCCCTCACAATTTCTGTGGCAGCATCCTCTTCCTGGGTATCCCCTGCTTCCTCCAGCACATGGCTCTCTATCAACTCCGCAACAAGCTGTGCCTCCTCAGGAATCTTCGCATCCTGGGTATATTCTGCTAACACTCTGATTTCTGTGTCCTCATATAGTTTCTGGAAAAGCTGCGGCTCTTCCTCAGCCTGTTCTGCAAAGCACTCCTCGCTGTGCACATGCTCCACAAGCTCAGGAACCCCACAGATTAAGCTGCCGTCTGCGCCGTAACAGTCCGCCCCATGAGTATGAAGCTCCAATTTGCCGCAGCTCAACACTTTCGTCACCTGATAGCATTCCTCCGAGTGGGTATGGCCTTCCGCTTCGGTGTCTATGCCACAGGCATAGGGGTCATAGCATTCCTCTGTGTGGGTATGGCCTTCGACTCCTTCGCTTTCCTCCATGCCGCAGATATAAGGGCCGTAGCATTCCTCGGAGTGAACATGGGCTTCAGTCTCTTCTAATCCACAGGTAAGGCTCTGGATCTGCTCATAGCATTCTGCTGAATGCTCATGGCCTTCTTCTGTATTGCCGCATATCAACTCACCCTGGACTGTGCTATAGCAGCCTTCTGTGTGCTGATGGCCTTCGGTTACTTCCCTGCCACAGATCAGTTCCCGACAACCTTCCCCATGCTGGTGGCCTGGAATAGCTTCCGCTTCCTCTTTCTCGCAGACTAACGCCCTGCAGGCATCCGTATGCTCATGAATGGGGGTCTCTTCCTTTTCGCATATCAGAGTCATCTGCTCCTGGTAGCAGCTCTCATCATGTACATGGGCTTCCACTTCCGGAAGCGGGCATACCAGCTCTCCTTCCTCCCCGAAGCAGCTCTCGTCATGCACATGCACCACCTGCTGATCCGGACTCACCCCGCATGTCAGAACCTTTTCCTCCTGGCTCCATGCCTGCCCGTTCATTTTCAGCGCGGCAACCGTGCCTGTGGTAACCACAAGGGCAAGGCAGAGGAATATGGCAATCCAGCGCCTGTATTTTGTCTGCTCACCCAACAGTCTTGCAGCCTGTTTCTTCAAAGATTCCATTGTGCCGTCTCCTTCCTTATCATTACATTCTTGTATCTGTTGTCATTTTACGAAGCCTATTTGCCTAAATGGCCATACCCTCATTACAATCCTGCCCACCACCATGCTGTCACTGATACAGCCCACCGCTGTATTGCGGCTGTCTATGCTGGTGGCTCTGTGGTCTCCCATGACAAAGCATTTTCCGTCAGGCACCTGGTAGGGCAGTTCTATGTTGCATTCTCCCAAGGCTTTCTCAGAGATGTATGGTTCATTCAGCACTTCCCCGTTTACGTACACATTGCCTTCCGCATCGATATCCACCCAATCTCCAGCAACAGCTATCACCCGCTTTACCAGGATACTGTTGTTGTAGTAAAAGGCAATCACATCGCCATTGGAGAATTTCTTGCTGTTGAGTGCCACCACGATATCCCCGTCATGGAGTGTCTCTGTCATGGACACGCCGTTAATCTGGAGCACTGGAAGCAGCAGAACCGCCACAAGCACCGAGGCCGCAGCCACCACCAAAAGTGAAAATACAGTGCTTCGCAGCACTCGTCCGTAATTATGTCTGTACTGTTCTTTCTTCAGCTCCGCCTCAAGCTGCTCCAATGTCGGAGCCTCCGCCGGTATCTTTTTCTGTCCCTTTTTCATATTGCTTCCCTATTTCTTTGATTTTGGCCGGTGTCTGCTCCTGTGAGCTGTCTGCACTGGTGTCACAAGATTCTGTCTCCCTGCACAGCTCCTGCAGATATTGATCCACTGCTTTCTGGGCCGCTGTGAAAATGCCCTCCAGCTTGTGTCCCACTTCCGCTATGGAAACCTGCCCTCCCATCTCGAAGATCCTGCCGGAGCGGTATTCCTCCATCACGGTTCTATATTCCCCGATCAGCGTATCCTTTTGATTCAGGCGCCCTTTCAGCCTCTCAATTTGGGCATCCTTGTCATCCATGCGCTCTATAAATCGTTGATTTGTCTCCCGGAGCTGTTCCAGCTCAGCAGTCATCTGCTGGATTTGGCTCTGAAGCTGTGCCGCTTCTCTGCCCTGTGCCAGCAACAGCTGGAGAAGGGCTGGCCGTCGAAGTTTATGCAGTTCTTTTTCCGTCATTTTTCCTTTGCCTCCGGCTCCTTTTCCAGCCATACCACATAATAAATATTATGTGGTATCGATAGGGAGAAAAAAGGATAAGCAATTCAGGAAATAACCTATTTTTGTTCAATCCTTAGACGCTTCCTTTGACTTCCGATCTGCTATAATGAATACACAGATAGCAGAAAGAAGCCTTATCCCCTCCGTGGGAAGCTGACCTATTATCGATACTTTGATAAAATTGAATTCCGCTATTGAAATTTCAGAATTGTAAGAGTATAATGATTCCAGAAAGTAGAACGAGTTTTCCGATTTACCGCATAATATTTATTATGCGGTAATTTTATGCCATTGAATGACCAGCCCCAATCCTTCGATGCGCTGTTCCTGGGATGCGCTGCTCACCAGCGTATAGATCCGGGTGGTATTGATGCTGGCATGTCCTAGAATATCCGCCAGGCGACATACATCCTTTTCTTCATTATAATATGTCACCGCAAACAGATGTCGCAGATTATGGGGGAAAATTTTCTGGCGATCCACGCCAGCCTCCTCGTACAATGCCTTCATGGCATGAAAAATATTACTGCGATCCATACTCCTGCCGCTGCTGGTAATAAAGATGCTTCCCTTCTTGATTCCCTTTTCCCGGGCGTAGGACTTCAATTCCCGGCACAGCTCCAGGGGAAGAAGGACTGTCCGCCGCTTTCCCTTCAGAGATACCTGGGCTCTCCTCACCGCCAGAGCTTCCACAGTGATAAAGGGCAATTCGCTGATCCGGATGCCTGTGGCGCAGAGCGTCTGTAACAGCAGGCTTAAGCGTCGGTCACCCCTGCGCTGAGCCGCCTCCACCAGGCGAATATATTCCTCCCGGCTCAGCTCCCGTTCCTCTGCCCGAAACACTGCCTGCTGCACCCGAAAGGCCTTGACCGCACAGTCTTCCCTACCCAGGAAGCGCAGAAAGGCATTGAGAGCCGCCAGCATGGAGTTTGCGCTGGCCACTGCGTAATGCTCCGCAAGGTACTGTTTATAGGAGAGCACTGTCTCCCTTATCAGCGGTTTGTTTTCTCCCCCATAACGCAGAAAAGTTTTCACATCTCTTTTGTATTTTTCAATGGTGGCGCGGCTTTTCTCCTCCGCCCGCAGTCTGCTCCCAAATTCTTCTATTACACCCGCGTCAAGGGTCTCTCCCATGTTTGTCATGTCTTATCCTCCTTGTATACAATTTGGGCCGCCGAGCATACTCGGTGGCCCAAAACAGATTTTCTTTCGCCCTATACCAGCGCCTCAATGAGTACCCTGTCTCCCAGGACAATATCTTTTACGCCTATTTTCTTGTCTTTGTTAAAGCAAAAGCTGAGCATGTATCCTTTTTTCAGATGGAAGTAATCCAGATAGTCTGACAACTGGCGCTCGCCTCTCTCATGATAGGCATTTCCCCGCCAGATTTTCAGCTCTATCACAAACTGCTCTCCCCTGTAATCAATTACTAGATCCATCCGCTCTCTGTTGCGAGTCCTGGCCTCCACATAGCAGTTCCCTACGCCATTGATAATGGGCTTCAGAAACAGCATGAAATAACGTCTCCCGGCTTCCTCCAGAAAGGTCTCCTCCGCATCCCCGTACAATGTGTCAAAGCTTTCCACAAATTTCTCAAGCACCTGCCTGACATTCAGATGTCCGTTCACAAGAAACTGATTCTTGTCCAACAGACCAGCATCGTACATCTTGCTGCTTACATATTCCTCCGACAGGAACAGGTTGTAGAGCACAATCTCAAAAATTCGGTTGGAGATAACTGCCTTTCCGTCCACATTTTTGACAAAGCCAAACATTTCTGCCACTTCAATCGCCTGGTTCAAAGCCGTGTATGGAATGGGCTTGCCGGTAAACAAAAGCTCGTACAGCACAGTCTTAAGCTCTGGATAGTCCTCCAGCTTATTCACCAGAGATTCATACAGCAAGTTCTTTTCTTCCAGCAGAATCTTCAGCGCATCCATGAAGCCCGCCTTTGTCCATGTCTGGCTTTTATTCCAGTCTTCCTTTTTTGCGCCGGTACCCTCATCCATGAACATGCATAGCCGCGACACCAGATAGGGATATCCGGCAGTATAGTCATGGATCATCTGCGACATCTCATGGATATCCATGCCCGTATGCCAATCCGCCTCATAGCTGTCAAGCATCCCCGCAATATCTCTCACCGAAAAGCTCATATCCACCCGGAAATCCGCAGCAATGTTCCACGGGCTATTCGTCTTATGCTCCTCATCCTGACGGATCTTGCGCTTTAAATTTCGTACATCATACACCCCCGCCAGAATCACTGACTGAAAGGTAGGGATTTCGTCCCGCTCCAGGTAATGTGCCCTAAGCTGCGCTAAAAAGTCCAGAAAAACCTGGTTGTTTGTAGCCGTGTCCACCTCGTCTATCATTAAGACCACGGGTTTGTCTGATTTTGCACACCAATCTCCAAAGCATTTGAACAGATCCGCCATTCTGATATTTTCATGAGTAGAATCCGCCAATCGGTTCATTTCTTCCTTTATGCTATCCGGAACGTCTTTCCTGTATCGGATTTTTTTGCTGAGGTCTCTGGCAAATGCCCTTACAAAGGAAACTTCTTCCGCAAAATCTAAATAGCTGATTGTCTGAAAATCCAGCCTGATAACTACATAATCGTCTTGCAGTTCATCTGCCAAAGCTCGCAGCATAGTAGTCTTTCCAAACTGCCTGGCCCTGTTGATGGTAAAATATTGTCCGGCATCCACCATTCTCCGGATTTGCGTAACCCTGTCCCTCAAATCCACCATGTAATGCCTGTCGGGTCTGCAAGTACCAGTCACATTAAATACTTTCCCCATTTCATTTCCCCTTTCCTCGCCTTTTTTGTCAGGAAATTACTGTAGGACCCTCTCCCTTATGACCCCCGCCACATACTCCCCAATCCGATCCGCCCACTCCGGGTCCGGGTGTACCTGCCCGTGGTCTTTTGCCACCTGGCTGGTAAAACCGCTCTCGTAGTAGGAGTCCACGAAGTTCACATCGCAGAAGTGGCTGATCTTTTTGACAATTTCCCTCTTTGTCAGAAGGGCCTCCTCCCCTGTGGCCGCCATATCGCCCTCCGGGGCATAGGCCTGTAAGGGAGAAGCCAGAAAAATTTCCGCATTGGGACATTTCTGCCCCAAAGTCTCCACGGCCCAGCGCAGCGCGCTGGCCAGGCTCCTTCTGGTCAGGGCTTCGTATTTCGTCCCGCAAACTACGTCTGTGTCGTCAATCAAAGGAACCGGACTTTCTTCCCTCCAGTCCCTGGCGCCATCGTTGGCGGATATGGCGATGTAGATTACCTGGGGTGCGGATCCGCTTTCCTCCACCGCCCGCAGCAAGCGTCTCACCTGGTTGGACAATACGTTCTTCGGCGAAAATGCATCGGGCAGGTCCTCCAGGGAGCAGGGGGTCAATGTCTCCTCCCCCTGATGCCAGTCGGAGCCCGTGGCCCAGCCGCAAGCAAAATTGCCCAAAAGCTCCATGCCTAGCTTTTTGCATACGATGGTGCCAATGCCTGTCACCTGCTCACTTGTAATGCTGTCTCCCAGACAGGCATACAGCATACGCTTATTCTCTTTTCTGTCGTTCTCTTTCATGTCATTCCTTTCCATGCTGACTCCCACTCCCATCTTTATACTTCTATTCCCGCCCTCGGCGGGCGTACACTACCCCCGGAACCGATTCAGGCAGGCGTACAGCTCCTGAATCCGAGGTCTAGCCAAGCCGCAGGGCACAAAGGACCCCGCAAAAGGCTTCCAGTTTTGCTTCTCCCAGGCATTCCAGATGGTTTCTACGGTTTGGCGCACTGTCTTTTTCCCGTCCATGACCTGCTCTAAGCCAAATCGCAGCAGATGGGCCAGAGCATTCACTTGCTCAGAATCCAGGAGCTGTTCCAGATAGCGCACATTGACTTCCTCTCTGTCCATGGAGAAGGACTCCAGGCCGTAGGATTTGGTCTTCATGTGCTCATGCCGGCTGTCGCCACCTCTGTCACCGCCACGACCCCTGCCGCCATGTCCGCGATCCTCCCCAACTCCGTCTTCTGCGTCATATCTGCGCTCTTCGGCCACGCCATGCCCGCCGTTCCTGCCGCGTCCTCTGCCTCCTCCATTGTCCTGCACACTGGAGTCTCCCTCTGTAGAACCTGCGCCATATCCGATGTTCCTGGTCTGGAGCTCCTTTCCGTCCCATCCTCTCCCATGGCCTTTCTGGGCTTTCCTGAAAGCCGGGAGCACTCTGTCAAATGCCGGCACCTCAAAGCCAGGAGCCTGCACTCTGGGCGCGGTATGCCCCTGGCACAGTGCTTTCACCCGCTCCGTGATGTCCACAGGCCGATAGCAGTCCATCATCAGAATATGGTCCGCGATGTAGAAGAAAGCCCCAGAGCTTCCGGCCACCAGAATTGTAGAGATCCCGGCCTTTTCATATAGATCCCCCGCCCGCTCCAAAAAAGGCGTGATAGGCTCCTTATCCCGGCTGATGACCTGCTGCATAAATTCATCCCGCACCATGAAATTGGTGGCAGAGGTGTCCTCATCTATCAGAAAAAGTCTAGTGCCTGCCTCTATCCCCTCCACCACAGCCGCTGCCTGGGAGGTGGAGCCACTGGCATCCTCAGTGGTAAATTTCGTGGTATCTTTTTTATTGGGCAAATCATTGATAAACAGGGAAATGTCCACGTTCCTGATAGATCTGCCATCCTCTGCCCGCAGCTTTAATGCCGTGTCCTCTGTAATGACGAATTCCCGTCCATCCCCTTCTATATGATCGTACACCCCCATCTGGATGGCCTCCAGCAGGGTAGATTTCCCGTGATAGCCGCCACCCACAATCAGTGTGATTCCCTCTGGAACGGCCATGCCAGTAATGCTTCCCCTGTGAGGCAAGGTAAAGGTCCTCTCCATGGAGGCCGGGGATGTAAACACTACGCTGTCCGCCATGGGCAGGTCAGATATGCCGCTTTTCCTGGGAAGCACGGAGCCATTGGCCACAAAAGCCACCAGCTTCTCTTCCTTTAAGAGATGTCGCAGCGCATCCTGATCCTCCGCCAAATGTATCACCCGCTCCACCTTCTTCCCGTCCAGCCTTGCATAGAACAGGCTGCTCTCCACGCAGCGGGGCAGAAAGTCAAAGAGAATCTTGTCCAGCTCCCCTGCGTTGATAGTGCGCCCAAAGGCAGGAAATCCCACATGGAAGCGCACAATCAGACCACTGTCCGTGATCTCACAGGCGCTGCGCTCCAGCACTGCCTGACCGCAGCGGCTGATGGACAGCAGGCCGCTTTTTCCCGATCCTTTTGCCTTAAAATTATACTGTTCAAACTGTTTTCCCACCTGCCTGACCAGGAAGTCCTGCAGGGCGATGCGGGAGCAGTCTTTTGCGTAATAAGCTGCCGGGAATTTGGCCAGCCCATGGGAAATCTCCACATGGAGACTGGAGGGCGATGCGAAAGGATCCCCCTGTACATGATCGATGACCAAAACATATCGGTCGAATTTCCATGCGCCTGCCAGAGATTTGTAAGCCGGATAGCTCTTGTGGTCCACAGAGCGCAGCAATGTCCTTAATTCCGTTTGTGTCTTCATTGTCTTTTTGTTCCTCTCTGATTACAAACAATAGAATTCCTTGTTTCGCTCTTTATTTTAATATATAAAACGAACGGCGTCAATGGATATAGGGGCTTGGCAATTATTGCGGGTAGTGGTATCACAGGCGAATCGTCATATAGTTTATTGAAGAAAAAACATGACGTAGCTGCCCCCTGGGCAGTTTTCTGGTGGCTTTTATATTAGGGAAATGATATAATAAGGAAGTAAGAAAGTATGTGTATAGAGATCGTCTCAAATTTTATATGTTGCGGAGAAGATATCGTTGCTGTAAAATTGGAACATAAAGCTTATATAATGTCATATCAGGAATGGAAAGTATATGAAAAGAATAGAGGAGTAAAGGATGCCCATAGATAAAGATTTAACAATACAACCTAAAAAAGAAAAAAAGAAATGCAAAATTCCTCTTAAGGATATTTGTTTGATAATTACAACATGTATTTCTGTTGTAACACCTATTGTTACAACTCTTGAAATTAATAATCAAAAATCACAGTATGAGTTAGAAAAAGCTAATTATGAAAATGAAATTAAAAAACTTGAATTAGAAATGGCTAATTATGAGAATACTGTCTATGGACTAGAAATAGAGAAAGCAAATTACGAAAACGATGTTCAACGATTGGAAATGGAAAAGAATAATTATAAAAATATGTTAAAGGAAAACGATATTCAATTAAGAAGCTCGTATATAGTATGTGATTTGGATGATGTTGTAATGCTTTTTGATAGTCTTGGGGATAAAAATAAAGTTAAAATTTTATCTAATAGTATTACAGATAAATTTTATAACAAAAAGCAAAAAGAATATTTACATATTTGCGATATAATAGATTCCGATATTGATTTAAAATATAGATATGGCAATAATTTATATGCAGAAATATATTTTCTTAAGATAGAATTAAGAAGTAACCGTTTTGCACAGGATGTTAAAATAAATTTTACGAAAATAGAATCCGAGAAAAATATTGAAGGAAGTTTTGTCAAATTTGAAGACTTTAAGAAGAAAGACATTTATAAAAAGGGACAAGACATTACCGTTCAAGTAGGCGATTTGCAACCAGATGACATAATACTTATACCAGTCGTATTGGAATATTCTAACTATAATGTTTCCATTGATTATGAATTGTCATTTATAGACTCTGGTTATATTGTTTATGATAATGATGCCATAATTTACAGAGAAATATATGTTCCAGAAACTATTACATGTTATGATGAATTTTATAATGAAGAAAAAGAATTTAATATCAGGGATGTTTTAGAGGATTCTCTTATAACAAGTTTTTATCATCAGGAGCAGGGATAAATTGATTCATACAAAAATAGATACATTATTGAAATGACTGAGAAATTGTAGTGTTCTGCTTGTAGTGGTGATATTGAAACATTAAATTATTGCTGTAAAAGAAAGCCAACTGTTATAAATACTAAGATATTTAAAAGAAAGAGAGGACAATAATATGATGTATCCTTACGCAACACTTAATGATGATACAGAAATTACGCATTCTGAAATGTTACAGGCCGGACGGTATGTGAATATTATTGATATGGAGGTAAAGAAGCTGCCG
>CANRZC010000033.1 GCA_947644185.1 uncultured Acetatifactor sp. | reverse complement strand
ACAGGCTTTGTACCTGGTTTTTATTCTGTTGATCCTGTACAGCGTGCTCTCCATGAATAAGGTAAAGGTCAACAACGATCTGACCTCCTATTTGCCAGAGACTACCCAGACCAGACAGGGGCTTGATTTAATGGAGGAACAGTTTCTCACATATGGTACAGCCCGCATCATGGTTTGCAATGTGACCTATGAGGAAGCAGAGCAACTGTCAGAACAGATCCGGAATATGGATGGGGTCAGCATGGTGGATTTCGAGAATACGAAAGACTATTACCATGACATGGAGGCTCTGTTCAAGGTGACCTTTGCCAAAGAGGCAGAGGATGAGGAGGCTCTTGTTTATCTGAACGGCGTTCTGGACTCACTGGCTGGATACGATGTTTACTACAGCTCTGATATCGGGCAGGAGGAGCGAGATGCAGCGGATCTGAATAATGACATGATCGTCATTTTACTGCTGGCGGGGGTGGTTATTGTGGCGGTGCTTCTGTTTACCTCCACCACTTACGCGGAGATTCCAGTGTTTTTGATGACCTTCATTGTGGCGGCCATTCTGAACAAGGGAACTAACTATTGGTTTGGCACCATCAGCTTTGTCACAGACTCCATTGCGGTGGTGCTGCAACTGGCGTTGGCAGTGGACTATGCCATTATTCTCTGTCATCGCTTTATGGAGGAGCATGAGGACAAGGACGCCAGAGAGGCTGTGATTGTGGCTTTGAGTAAAGCCATCCCGGAGATTTCCTCCAGCTCCCTGACCACGGTATCCGGCATGGTGGCCATGATGTTCATGCAGTTTCGGATTGGCTATGACATGGGCATTGTGCTGGCAAAGGCCATTTTGCTGAGCCTGATTTCCGTGTTTTTCCTGATGCCCGGGCTGCTTTTGACCTTTGCAAATGCCATCGATCATTCCCATCACAAAAGCTTTGTGCCCAATATCACTGTGGTGGGGAAATTCTGTGTACACACCAGACTGATTGTGCCACCCCTGTTGATAGCAGTGGTGATTGCCGGATACTTTTTTTCCAGCAAAGCGGAATATGTGTATGATGTGAATACCTTGAAGTCCAAGAACATGAGCGAGAACAAGTTTTCTGTGGAAATGGTGAATCAAAACTTTGGTACTGTCAACCAGCTGGCGGTGCTTGTGCCCAATGGAGACTATGAAAAAGAGGGGCAGGTTTTACGGGAGCTGGAGCGATTGCCAGAGGTGGACTCCTGTATGGGACTGGCGAATATTGAAGCTATGGATGGCTATATCTTGACAAATCAGCTTTCCCCCAGAGAGTTCGCAGAGCTGATTGACATGGACATTGAGGTGGCGAATCTCCTCTATTCCGCCTATGCGGTGGACCACAGCAATTATGGGGCGCTATTAGGCGGGATAAGCGAATATAAGGTGCCTCTGATCGATATGTTCCTTTTTATCTATGACCAGAAGGAACGGGGGAACATTACCCTGGAGGAGGACCTGGAGGAGACCTTGACGGATGCCTATTCCCAGATCAGCATCGCCAGGAATCAGCTGCTGGGGGAGAAGTGCAGTCGTTTTGTATTGGAGCTGGCTGTGCCAGCGGAGGGGGAGGAGACCTATGGGGCGCTGGAGAAGATTCGAGGCGTGGTGGCCCGATACTACGATTACGAGGACATTCATCTGGTGGGTAACTCCACCAGCAACCTGGATCTGAGAGATTCTTTTAGCATGGACAACAACATTATCACCATCCTGACTGCATTGTTTGTAATGGTGATATTACTGTTTACATTCCAGTCAGCGGGGCTGCCCGTACTGTTGGTGGTGACTATACAGGGGAGCATCTGGATGAACTTTTCGCTGCCCTATCTCACCGGAGAGGTGGTATACTTCCTGGGCTATCTGGTGGTATCTGCCATTCAGATGGGTGCCACAATTGACTATGCCATCGTGATAACAAGCCGTTATATGGATCTAAAGAACTATATGCCTATCAAAAAAGCAATTGTGGAGACCTTAAATCAGGCCTTTCCCACCATTGTCACCAGCGGTTCCATGCTAGTGGCAGCAGGCTTTATCATCAGCAATGTGTCCAGCAATGCGGTGGTAGCTGCCATTGGCCTTGCCCTGGGGAGGGGAACCTTGACCTCCATTGGCCTAGTGCTGCTGGCGCTGCCACAGACCCTTCTCATAGGGGATATGATTATTGAGAAGACAGCTTTTACGCTGAAGCGTGAGTCAGCCAAGCCTCTTCCCACAGGGGGGAGGATTCGGATGAGTGGCCATATCAAGGGCTACGTGAATGGCATTATAGAAGGAGAGTTCTCCGGTGTCATAGACGGGGAGATGGGCGCAGTGGTGCGAGCCAAGGATCAGGTGGAGCAGCTGAGAGAAGCTGTGCAGGAACAAGAGATGCCGCAGATTACAGCAGATGAGGTGGAACAGCCCTCGGAAATACCAAAAGACACAGATGGGGAGGATTCCCGGACAGAGCAGCCGGACACACAGAGGGATGAGCAGGGAAATGGGAAAGACTTTGGTGGAGGGACACAAAATCAACAGGAAAAGGAGGAGACAAACCATGAAGCCAGGTAAAAGCAGACAGGTGGTATGGATATCGCTTGCATTGGCAGGGATTTTGGTCACCCAGGATGTGCTGCCAGCAGAGGCTGCCCAGTCTCCTGTGTTTGAGCAAATGATGTCTGGAATCCAGGACCAAAGGGAGGAACTGCCGGAGAGTGCCTATACCCGGATAGTCATTTCCAGTGAGGAAGAGCTGGCGCAGCTTGCGCAGAACTGTGAGCTGGATGTCTGGTCCAGGGATAAATATGTCACTCTGGAAAAGGATATTGTCCTAAAGGAATACAAGGGCCTCTCCATTCCCAGCTTTGGCGGAATCTTCGACGGCGGTGGTTTTGCAATTTCTGGGCTGGAGCTGCGCAGGGATGGATCGGCTGTGGGGCTGTTTCGCTATGTGCAGACCACAGGGATTCTGCGGAATCTGTCTGTGTCTGGCACTGTGGAGCCTGGGGGCAGTGGTGCGCAGGCCGGGATTCTGGTGGGAATGAACTATGGCCGAATTGAAAACTGTAGTGTCAGCGGCAGTGTGACAGGAACAGAGGATATAGGAGGCATTGCCGGTGTCAATGAGGGAACCGGAGAGATCCGGAGATGCCGGTCAGAGGCTTTTGTCACAGGTGGGCACAGCACAGGAGGAATCTGTGGAAGGAATCATGGCACATTAAATAACTGTCAGAACTGTGGCAATATTAACACCCACAGCACAGAGCTAAGCCTGGACATTGAGGATATCACAATAGAGGATCTGGAGGATGTGAACAGCACAAAGCATGTGACAGCTCACACGGATACAGGAGGAATTGCCGGTTACTCGGATGGAAAGATCTATTATTGCACCAATTCTGCAACCGTAGGCTATCAGCATGTGGGCTACAATACAGGCGGTATTGTGGGCAGGCTCCATCAGGGCTATGTGCAGAATTGCACCAACACAGGACACATTCTGGGCAGAAAGGATGTGGGCGGCATCGTAGGACAGATGGAGCCCTTTTTAGAGATTCAGTATCTGAATGACAAATTGGGAGAACTGGATCGGGAGATAGGAATCTTCTTTGATCTTTTGGAGGCCACCCATGAGGATATCAGCAGCTACGGCGACCAGGCATCAGCTTTGGCAAGTAGTATTAGCAACCATCTCACCAATGCATCCACGGCAGGATCTGCGCTAACCGGAGCCGCCAGTGATCTGTGGTATATCTATAATCAGGAGCTCACCGGGATCAACAATGATCTGAGCCGTCTAAACGGGGAATGGAAAAGCCAGGCGGAGGGGATTCATCCCACCGGTGAGGAGCACATGGGGGATGGCACTGGGGAACAGGGAGCAGAGGAAGCCGGGCAGCAGACAGGGGAAGATGCTGGGGATACCGGGGCATTGGAAGGAATTCCTGTGGGGCAGGACCTAATAGAAGGAAGCACGCCAGAACCGGGAGAGACAGGTGCAGGAGCTGCGGATGGATCCGGCGAAAAAACACAAGAGGAGTCAACAGAAGAATCCGGGATCCAGAATCCCACAGAGGATTCCGACAGGAAGGACATTCACTGGGAGGACATTGACTGGACAGATTTTGACAAAGTGGATATCGACAAAACGGATATCGAGAACCTGGGCAAGGATGTGGAAAGCTATTTTGCAGCGCTGCGCAGATTTGGGGAGGGCGTCAGCGGACATCTGAGTAATATCACTGCTGCCACCAGCGATAGAAGCGGCGGAATCAGCAGCAATCTGCAGGTGCTGAACGGGGAATTGGAGGCAGCAGGGAAGGAGCTGCAGCAGCTGGCAGAGATTTTACAACAGGGCGGCCACCAGACCTCCGCAGATGTGGATGCCCTGGTAGCCCAGGCGAAAGTAGTGCGCGGCTGCATTGGTGGGCTGCGGGACGACTTGTTCCGCTACGAGGGAATTACTGTGGAGGACACCTCAGATGAGGCAGCAGGCGGGGAGATGGAGAATCTGGGAGCCGTACAGCCGGAGGAGGCATACTATGACACCTCTGTCTTTCAACAGGGAAAGATAACCCTCTGTATCAATCAGGGGCCCGTGGAGGCGGATACAAATGTGGGAGGCATTACAGGGCTCATAGCCACAGAGTACGATTTTGACCCGGAGGACGATGTGACCCTCACCGGGGAAGAGAGCTTTCGCATTGAGCAATCTGTAAAGGCTGTGGTGCGGGAGAGCCGCAATCTGGGCAATATCACAGGCAAAAAGGATCATGTGGGCGGCGTGGTAGGAAAGGCGGACTTTGGCGCTATCGTCTCCTGTGAATCCTATGGATTCGTGGAAAGCACAGGCGGAAGTTATGTGGGCGGTATCGCCGGTTCCTCGGATTATTGTATCAGAAGCTGCTATACCATGGGCGGTATCTGTGGGGAAAGCTATGTGGGTGGCATTGTGGGAAAGGGCTGCGATATTTTCTACAGCTATGCCTACCCGGAGATCACCTGCGCTGGGGAGTGTGCCGGCTCCATTGCTGGAGAAATGCAGCAGGAAGGGATACTCTATGGAAATTATTATGTGGAGGGGAAGGTGCCTGGCGTGGATTCCATCGGCTATGCAGGGGGCGCAGAGCCTTTGTCTTATGAGGCGTTCTCCAGTATGGAGGGTGTGCCGGAAGCTTTTTCGAAATTTACAGTGCGGTTTTTCGCAGATGGGAAGGAGCTGGCCACTTTCCAGTGCTCTTACGGCGGCAGTATCGATAAAAGCCAGATTCCCGAAGTGCCGGAAAAGGAAGGCTTTTATGGGGGATGGCCGGAATTCGACTGTGACTTTGTGACGGGAAGTTGCACCCTGGAAGCACAGTATGAAAGATGGATCACCTCTTTGGCCAGCCAGGAGAAGGATGAGGACGGCAAGGCAGTGGTTTTGGTGCAGGGGGAATTCTTGCCGGAGAATACGCTTTTAGTAGAAAAAGTACAGGATGGAGGCACGAAGCTGTCTATCCAGAGAGAAGGGACGGACCAGGCGGGAGCATATGAATCGCAGCTTCTGGTGCGGGCGCTGTGTGATAATCCAGAGCAGACAAAGGTGGAGCTGTGGACGGAAAATGGCTACCGGCCAGTATCTGCCACCACCGTGGGTAGCTATCTGGAATTTACGATGGAGGGAGAGGGGACATTTCGGCTGACCGCGGTAGAGGAGGACAACAGCACAGTTGTAGTGGCCGCCTGGGTTGGAGGATGTGTGGCAGTGATAGGGATTTCTGTGCTGCTGTTTGGGAGACTTACAAAGCGACGGAAGAAAAAAGAGATTGCATAATCTATTGCCTATTGCTATACTTGAAATCACGAAATCTATCTGAATTCTGATAGGAAGGAACAGGTAAAGAACCAGGAGGTAACCCTATGAATCGAGAATTTTTAAAAGAATTGCTCTCCACGCCCTCTGTCAGCGGATATGAGGAGGCTATCCAGAAAAAGGCGCTTGCCTATGGGAAGACGTTTGCGGACACTCAGCTTACAGACCCCAGTGGCAATGCCATTTCCGTGGTGAACCCCAATGCAGCGCACAAGGTTCTGCTCTGCGGCCACATTGACGAGATCGGCTTTGTGGTGACCCATATGGATGAATCGGGACGGCTCCATCTGGCAGCAGCAGGTGGCGTCAGCCCACGGCTGTATGTGGGGGCCCCTGTGCAGGTATGGCATGAGGGAGCGATGGTAAGCGGCGTCATTGCCACCTCTTCGGATTTGCTGAAAAAGGATAAAATTGAGGCATCTGACCTGGTGGTGGATATTGGAGCGAACTCCAAAGAGGAGGCTATGAAGGTAGTGGCCATTGGAGATCCGGTGTGCGGTGATGTGGCGGTGCGGGAGCTGCAAAATGATTGCTTTACCTGCAGAGGGCTGGATGATCGCACGGGAGCCTTTGTGGTGCTGGAGGCTGCAAGAGAGGCAGCTGCCCAGGGGGCCTCTCTGGGCATTTATGCGGCTACCACCACAGGGGAGGAGACCACAGGCCGGGGGGCATATCACGCAGCCGCTCGCCTTAAGCCGGACTGTGCCATTGCGGTGGATGTGACCTGGGCCAGCGACGCGCCTGGCACCAACCCGGGAGATACCGGAGAGGTAAAGCTGGGCAGTGGCCCTGTGCTCTGCATGGGGTCCGGGGTGAACAAACCGATGAATGGGCTGTTAAGGCAGGTGGCAGAGGAACTGGATATGAAGGTACAGTGGGAGATCGCCGGGGGCCGCACGGGGACAGACGGGGACACCGTGAATCGAACCGACGAGGGCATCCCCATGGCGCTTATTTCCATTCCCCTGCGGTACATGCACAGCTCTGTGGAGGTAGGAAGCTGGAAGGACATAGAGGACTGTATTCGGCTGCTGGCTGCTTTTCTGGTGAGGCTGTCGGAAGAGATGGAAAAGGGCTTTGACTTCTGCCCTGTGCAGCCCTAGGCGAAAGCTGTTGCCATAGAGGCGGACTGTGACAGTGGGCTTATGGGCACATGCCGCAGTCAGAAGAACCGAAGCTGCTCATAGTCCGCACTGGACGCCAGCAGGGCTGGAACCTTTTTTAGGAGCTCATCGGTGCGCCCCGGATCCAGGATCCAATTGACCGCATCCTGTTTGGAGAGAATCAATGGCATGCGGTCATGGACTGGTTCCATGGAATTGTTTGCAGCCGTAGTCAGGATGACAAAATGCTCGCCATCCTGATACGGTCTGCAGCAGCCAGCCATAAAGAAAGGCTCTCTAGATTTTGACCGGAAGGTATATTTTGTCTTGCGGGAATCCCACTCATAGAAAGCGCTGGCTGGGATGATGGCCCGGCGATGGAGAATGCCTTCCCGAAACAAGGGCTTTTCAGCAGCAGATTCACATCTGGCATTGAAGACCAGTTTCTTTCCTGAGCCTTGGGGCAGGGGAAAGCCCCAGGGAAGCCAGGCGCAACCTATGGCCCCACCTTCGGCAAGGAGAATGGGGGCCTGGTCTGCCGGGTGGATGTCTGTTTTCTGAATCTGCAGCAGTGCGCTGGCAGTTTTCTGACTTAGCTTTTCCTGGGCTTGCCGGATCAGTTTTTCGATTTCCTCTGTGGTATCATCGTCTATATAATATCGTCCGCACATGGATCTCTCCTTTTTGCTTTTTTGGATTTTACAGGATTAGTATACCACAATTTCCTGCGCTTTAGCGCTATTTTTCTTTATCGAAAATTCAGTACCCACCGCCCCTCTGTCTGGTAAAAAATCAGCCAGGCACGAATACTTCGGTCTCTGATTACGAGAGTACAGTCATATTCTATGGACGGTATTCCAGCATATCGCTTTTTTGCCTGGGTATGCACTGTGATATCTCGGATAACCTGCATCTGGCCTTCTTCATCCTGGAGCTTTATCATAAGCGGTATGATTCTTCCAGTGCTGGTGCACCAGCATTCGCAGGCAATCTCCTGCTGTGTCCCACGGAGGACTTCTGCTACCATATTTTTGCTACTTGTTCCTATTCCAAATGCCATCCTTCTACCTCCTTATCCTCTTTTCTCAATTTTGCAAGATGGTGTCCGGGACACCCCCGCACATGTGATGGATGGGCTGCCCTAGAAATACAGCGCGTTTTAAGGTATCTCTTCCAAACCGTTCCCGCAGGGCATCCACCGTCCCATCCAGGATGGTAAGCTTTTCATAATCCATTTCATCAAACAGGCTTATCTGTCTGCCTACTGGGTCCTGCTGTGCCTTCCCAGTGTGCAGGCCCAGATGTCGAATGGGTCTGCCGTTCCACAGCTGGGCAAAAAGCTCCCTGGCGGCGTGATAGATTTCCAGGGTCAGATCAGTGGGGGAGACAAGGGCCTTTTGGTGGGAAAAATAGGACAAATCCCAGTACCTGATCCCCACGGACACCACTCTGATTTTCGCGCCGTCTGTTCGGAGACGGTTTCCCAGAGTCTCAGAAAGGGCTAATAACACTAGGTTTGCCGTTTCTATATCCGTCACATCAAAGGGCGTGGTGGTACTATTTCCGTAGCCTTTGTTGGGAGCAGGGCTGGAGAGCACAGGGGATACGTCTATGCCATTGGCAAAGCCCCAGAGGATTTCCCCCTGCTTCTTCAGGACTGCTTTCAGCCATGCAGGGTCAGCGGCAGCCAGGTCACCAATGGTGGTAAGGCCCATGGAAAATAACTTTTTCGCTGTGGCGCGGCCTACAAAGAACAGATCTGACACAGGCAGAGGCCACATTTTCCCGGGAATTTCTGTTTGGTACAGAGTATGGATCCGATCTGGTTTGTCAAAGTCTGAAGCCATCTTGGCCAGGAGCTTGTTATCTGAGATGCCAATATTGACTGTAAACCCCAGCTCCTGTCGGATCCTATCCTTTATCTGCAGGGCGGTTTCTTCTGGACTGCCAAATAGATGACAGGTCGTAGTCATATCTACATAGGCTTCGTCGATGCTGTAGGGTTCTATGGTATCCGAATAATCTCGAAGGATATCCAGAAAGGCATCGGAGCATTTTTGATACAGGCTATAGTTTGGCGGTACCAGCAGCAGCTCCGGGCATTTCCGCTTTGCCTCCAGGAGAGTCTCCCCTGTGTGGATACCGTACTTTTTTGCAGGGATGGATTTCGCCAGTATGATGCCGTGGCGCTGGGTGACATCTCCGCCTACCGCTGACGGAATCTCTCGCAGGTCCAGGGTGCTGCCCTGATGAGCCAGACGATAGATAGCTTCCCAGGACAGGAAGGCTGCATTCACATCAATATGAAAAATAATAGAATCCAAACGTGCGTTCACCTCCTTGCTATCATATTATAGAAAACATATGTTCTGAATGCAATAGGGACTTATTGGTAACAGTTCAGTGCCCTGTCTGAACTGTTTAGGCTCCTGAAACGATATTGTTTGCCTTTCCGGGATCGACGTGATAGAATGGAGAACAGAGCTATACAGGAAATCGGGATCTTTTTGCAACAGAATGGGATTCAAAAGGAATTGCGCTCCCAACTGCAGGACCAGGCAAAGCGGGAGAAGCTGCTGAGCTGTCTACCTGAATCTCAGCGAAAGTGCAGTGACTTCGAGCTGAACTGCTATTATCTTATGTTCAGCAAGAGGATAGAAGACATTTAAAATGATACTAGGAGGCATCAAAATGAAAAGAGTATTGACTATACAGGATATCTCATGCCTGGGAAAATGTTCCCTGACAATTGCACTACCTGTCATATCCGCCCTTGGCGCGGAGACAGTCATTTTGCCCACGGCAGTGCTGTCAACCCACACAATGTTCCAGAACTTTACCTGCAAGGACCTATCCGACCAGATGGAGCCCATCACAAACCACTGGAAAAGCCAGGGCGTGAACTTTGACGCCATCTATACCGGATACCTGGGGACAAGAGAACAGATAGATCAGATAAAGGAGCTGTTTAGAACCTTTCGAGAGAAAGACACAGTGATAATCGTAGACCCTGTGATGGCGGACAACGGAAAGCTGTACCCTGCCTTTGACATGGACTATGTGAAGAAAAACGCGGAGCTCTGCGCAGAGGCGGACATTATTGTGCCCAATATTACGGAGGCTTCTTTGATGACGGGAATGGAATACAGAGAGGAGTACGATGAGGCCTATATCAGGGAGCTTCTGGCAAGGCTCAATGAGCTGGGGGCAGGCATCAGCGTCCTGACTGGTGTCTCACTGGAAAAGGGGAAAACCGGCGTGATGGGCTATGAGCGGGAGAGCGGAGAGTATTTTGTTTACCAGAATCGAAGAATCGATGCAGCCTATCATGGCACAGGAGACCTTTTCTCCAGCACCTGCGTGGGAGAGATCATGAGAGGAAAGAACTGGCGTGATGCCATGCGCATTGCCGCGGACTATACCGCCCATACCATAGAGGTGACTTTGCAGAACCCGGATAAGCCCTGGTATGGGGTGGACTTTGAGGCCACGATCCCGGAGCTGCTTGGTATGGAATAGGGCGGAAAACCCTATGGTACGTATATATTGAAGTAAACAGAGAAAAAAGCTGGAGGTCGCTGGGATGACGATTGATGAAATTGTCCGTGGGGAATCTAAAACGGTTGAATTTAAGAGCATGCTTCCAAAGGATTCGGAGAGATATATCAAAACCATTGTGGCTTTCGCCAACAGTCAGGGCGGACAATTGATCATAGGTGTAGACGACAAGACGCGGGAAATCATTGGTGTGGACGAGGCTATTCTCTTTCCACTGATGGACAGCATTTCCAATGCCGTGTCCGACTCCTGTACGCCACAGATTGTACCGAATGTGGAGCCGCAGACGGTGGATGGTAAAACTGTCATCGTTGTAGCGGTAGCGCCGGGCCCCAATCGACCTTATTATCTGAAATCTAGGGGAAAGGAAGCAGGTACCTTCATCAGGGTAGCAGGCACATCCAGACCAGCCCATTCCGAAAAAATTAGAGAACTGGAAATGGAGGGAGCAAGGATTTCCTGGGACGAACTGGTCTGCGTGGGCTATAAAGTGACGGATGAAGCAGTGACAAAGCTTTGTGCTGACATCATGGGTTATCGTAAGAGAGCGGGGCTGCCTGGGCGCGAGGTGACCCGGACGCAGTTGGTGAATTGGAAGCTTTTGAAAGAAATGGATGATCAGGATGCCGCTTCCAATGCTTTTGCGTTGCTGACATCAGATTATTTCCCTTTTTCCAAAACACAATGCGGCGTGTTCAAGGGAACGGAGAGAAATATATTTCTGGACAAACGTGAGTTTACAGGGCCCATTTATGAACAGATTGAGGAAGCGACAGCCTTTGTGCTCCGAAATATCCGCCTGGGCGCGACGATTGAGGGGCTCGTAAGAAAGGAATCTTACGAGCTGCCAGTGGAAGCAATTCGTGAGATGATAATCAATGCCCATTGCCATCGCAACCTGGCGGACGATTCCTGTGTGCAGGTAGCTATTTATGACGACCGTCTGGAAGTTACTTCTCCTGGCGGACTGTATAATGGCCTTACCTATGAGGAGTTGATGAGCGGACACTCCAAGCTTCGCAACAGAGTCATTGCCAATGTGCTAGGACAGATGGGCTTGGTGGAATCATGGGGAACCGGTATAAAAAGGATTATGAAAGCCGCAGAAAATTACGGCCTTCCCATACCGGAGTTCCAGGTCTTTGACGATATGTTTCGGGTAAATCTTTTCCGGAATTTTCTGCTGACCAATGAGAAGAAAAAGAATATGGAGATATCGGAGAAGCATCGGAGAAGCATCGGAGAAGCATCGGAGAAACGTCGGAGAAACATCGGAGAAGCATCGGAGAAGATTTGCGATGTCCATCGGAAAAAATTGAATGATACGCAACGAAAGATCCTCGTGCTTTTATCAGAGGATGCCCGGCTTTCTGCTGCGGAAATGGCAGAACAGATTGGCATTACAAGGAGAAATATTGAAGCGAACATGAAAAAGCTGAAAGACCAGGGGATTCTGATTCGGCATGGATCGCCGAAAAACGGTTATTGGGAAATTGTTGGATGAATGGTTGTGCTAGGAGCGCAGCTTATGCGGCGCTCCGAAAGATATCGTGTTCTAGGTTCTGACTGTCCTCATCGGAAAAAGCATTTGACTTAACAAAAGTATGTGGTTTTGAAAAAATAATGGGGGTGCGGGAAATGAAGCATAAGAATATATGCTATGACAACCGCTATAAATATAAACTGAATATGCTTGAACCGGGACTTATTATGATGAAAATCATTGGAGCATTATTTGTATTTGGCATTGTATTTTGGGTGGCAAAGTGGCACTGGCTATCTACCATTTTTTTGCTATTGTCAGGAATCATATTTGCTGTTTTGTTAATCCTGGTAGCCATTGAAGCACATCAGGACAAAGTGTTGAATGATATTGCCATGCGAGAAAATAATGAATTGGAGAAAAAATATGAAATCGGTTAAAAATTATGT
>CANRZC010000032.1 GCA_947644185.1 uncultured Acetatifactor sp. | reverse complement strand
GTATGTGCTTTTCCGGGCAATTTATTATATATATTGCTTTACTCCCAATGCGGAGAAGTATTATCCAAGGAAGAAGCTGCTGCAGAAATATAGTATGGAGGATACCTGGGATATTTATTTACAGGAGGAGAGGCGTTTCCTGCGGGAAATACGCAACCAGGATAGATACAGCCAGTTTTATCAGTGGACGCAGGTCGATACAAAAAGGATGTTGGAGAATGCGAAGCGCTTGGAGATGAAATAAAGGGCGCAAAGTGTAGAAAGCGGGACGCATGTATGGGAAAGAAAGATATTGTGCTTTTTGGCACAGGAAAATATTTTGAAAATTACATGCTGTGTTATGGGCAGGAGGAGTTTGGCAGGCCTTTGTTCGCTGTGGATAATGATGTGACAAAGGCAGGCAGTGTAAAATGCGGTGTGAAGATCTATGAGCCGGAGGTACTGCGAGACAGAGAACGGGAGAGCTTCTATGTGATTATCTGCGCTGCCAGCCATGGGGAGATCGGAAAGCAGTTGGAGGGGATGGAAATCACAGACTATCAATATCACAGACCTCTGCCTATAGAAGATGCCAAGCCTATGGAACTGGTGGATGGAAAATGGAGGCTGGCCCAGACATCTTCAAAGACAAAGCCTTACCAGATCGGCTATGTACCCGGCGCGTTTGACCTGTTTCACATAGGGCATCTAAACCTCTTGCGCAATGCGAAAAGCCGTTGCGAATATTTGATTGCCGGTGTGCTGACAGATGAGCTGGTGGAGCATTTCAAGAAAAGAAAGCCGGTGATTCCCTATGCCCAGCGGGCCGCCATTGTGAGAGCAGTCTCCTATGTGGATAGGGTAGTGCCGGTAGATTTTTCCAATACGCGAAAGATAAATGCTTGGAAGAGATATCATTTTGATTGTCATTTTTCCGGCAATGATCATGGAAAGGACTGGACGAAGGATCTGCAGGAGCTAAAAGCGGTAGGCTCAAACATGGAGTTTTTTGAGTATACCAAAGCTATCAGTTCCACACAGATTAGAAACGTGGGAAAGCCTGTGGAAGCTGCAGCAGAGCCCCATGGCTATGCCGTTTCAGACAAAATGAAGCGGACCTGGCAGGTGGAGCTCACTATGCTGGATGAAGTGGATGGCATCTGCAAAAAGCACAAGCTGCGGTATTTTCTTGTGCACGGGAGCCTTCTTGGGGCGATGCGGCATCAGGGATTTATCCCTTGGGATGATGACTTGGACATTGCTATGCCCAGAGATGACTACGAGCAATTCGTGGAATTGGCGGCTAAAGAATTGCCATCCCCTATGTCGATCCATACCTCATCTACCGAGAAGGACCTATTCTGGGGAGGCTATGCCCGTATCCGCAATGGCCAGACCACGGCCATAGAGCCTCGGGAGATGGGACATCAAGGGAATCTGGGGATCTGGGTGGACATTCTGCCCTTTGACAAGTGCACGCCGGACGAGAGAAGGTTTGCGGCAAAGGAGAAGCGGATACGTCATCTGCAGAGATTGTTGTATGCAAAAATATATGGCAGGGATTACAAAGCCTTTGGAGGTATGAGCACATGGAAATGGAGATGGTATCGTCTGTTGGCAGGGTGCTTCAGCCACGGGAAGCTCTGTAGGCTGTTGGAGACTGCTCAGCGTATGTACACGGATGGAGAATCTGATCAGATTGCCTTTTTTACCGGAATGGGTAAATACAGGCGGTTGCTTGCCTCCGATTTTGCAGGTGTGTCAGAGCTTACATTTGCAGGCCGCAAAGTGCCGGTGCCAGTGGGATATGAGAACTATCTGTTTGCCATAATGGGAAAGGATTATATGAAATACCCACCCCAGGAAGAGCGAAAGCCAAAACACCGGGGAATTTATGATCCCGATAGGCCGTATACCGAATATGTAGAACTTTTATGTGATACCTTTGCAGACATAAAAGGGAAAAAAATTATCCTGTTCGGTGCGGGGCTGATGTTTGAGGATTATATGAAAAAGTATGGGGATAAGTACCGCCCAGCCTTTTTGGTGGATAATGATGAGAATAAATGGGGGCGTTCCCGAATGGGAATTCCGATTCGAGAGCCAAAGGAGATTCTAGAGGTTCCCATAGACAAAAGGAGACTGATTATCTGCAGCTATTATTATCGGGAGATCTCGGAGCAGCTTGATCAAATGGGCATCCATGATTATAAAATATATGTGCAGGAGATGGAGTGGATTTTGCGAACGGAAGAGCAAAGACGCAGTGCTTCTGCCAGCGAGACTGCAGAAAAATAGTAAAATACAAAGCAGCCATTAAGGGAAGGAGCTAAAAATGTTGATTCCAAAAGATACAATAGCAGTAGCAGGTATGGGGTATGTGGGGTTAAGCATAGCGATCCTTTTGGCCCAAAAACATAAAGTCCTTGCAGTGGATATTGTTCCAGAGAAAGTAGAGAAGCTAAACAGAAAGCAATCCCCCATTCAGGACGACCTGATAGAAAAATATTTTGCGGAAAAGTCCCTGAACCTGACAGCAACCCTGGACGCCAAAGCCGCCTACAGCGCAGCAGACTTTGTAGTCATTGCGGTTCCTACCAATTATGATTCCGCCACCCAACATTTTGACACAAGTGCCGTGGAAGACGTAATTGCCCTGGTAATGGAAGTAAACCCCCAGGCCATTATGGTGATCAAAAGTACGATTCCAGTGGGATATACGAAGGCGATCAGAGAGAAAACAGGCAGCCCAAATATCCTCTTCAGCCCAGAATTTCTGCGGGAGACAAAGGCCTTATATGACAATCTCTACCCCAGTCGGATCATTGTAGGCACAGATCTGGAGGACTCGCACCTGGTGGAAGCGGCCCATACTTTTGCGGATCTGCTAAAAGAAGGAGCCTTGAAGGAGAAGATTGATACCCTGTACATGGGCTTTACGGAGGCGGAGGCAGTGAAGCTGTTTGCCAATACCTACCTGGCCCTGCGGGTGAGCTATTTTAATGAACTGGATACTTATGCGGAGATGAAAGGCCTGGATACCGGCCAGATTATTCAAGGCGTATGCCTGGATCCCCGGATCGGGTTTCACTATAATAACCCTAGCTTTGGCTACGGAGGGTACTGCCTGCCAAAGGACACAAAGCAGCTTTTGGCCAATTACCAGGATGTGCCGGAAAACCTTATCGAAGCTATTGTGGAGAGCAATCGGACCAGAAAGGATTTCATTGCGGACAGAGTTCTGGATAAGGCAGGGTACTACGACTATGCCGGCAATAATCAATACAGGAGCACAAAAGAGCACCCTGTGACCATCGGGGTATACCGGCTGGCCATGAAGAGCGGCAGCGACAATTTCCGCCAGAGCTCCATTCAGGGGGTGATGAAGCGCATCAAGGCGAAGGGGGCTTGCGTGGTGATCTATGAGCCAGCCCTGGAGGATGGGGAGACCTTCTTTGGCAGCAGAATTGTCAATGATTTGGCTGAGTTCAAGCGCATAAGTCAGGTGATTCTGGCAAACCGGTATGACGGTTGCCTGGATGATGTGCGGGACAAGGTTTATACCAGGGATATCTTTGGGCGGGATTGACAGAGGTAGAGAAGGATTTGAAGACATCTCTGTCTCAGGAAAAGTAATTGCCGGAAAACAGAATATGTGCTATGATAATAGCGGGAAGGATTTATCCAGGGCGAATGATATTTGCGCGTTTACAAAAGATAAAATGGATAGATTCTTCCTTTTTATATAAGGCACAAAGTTCTGAAAAAGAATCATGGAATCTATTCGGAAACAGGCAAAGCAGGAGGGAAATCATGGCAAGGGTCGTGGGCATCGGGCATCAGGATTTTGAACAGTTGATTCAGGCAAATCTTTTTTATATTGACAAGACAGACTTCATCAGGCAATGGTGGGAAAGTGGGGATGTAGTTACCCTGATCGCCCGCCCCAGGCGTTTTGGCAAGACATTGACCTTGAGCATGTTGGAACATTTTTTCTCCGTGAGATACGTGGGGAAAGGCGAACTCTTCCAGGGACTTTCCATCTGGAAAGGGGAAGAGTATCAGAGGCTACAAGGGACCTGGCCTGTTATCAGTCTCTCTTTTGCTGGCGTGAAGGAGAAGGACTACCAGCATGCGCGTGAGAAAATATGTCAGTTGATTGCCAGTGAATATGCAAGGTATGCTTTTTTGTTGGAGGGAGATTATCTGACGGAACAGGAAAAGGATACCTTCCGCAGGAAGAGCATTGCCATGGGAGACGTGGATGCGACTCTGGCCATAAATCAACTGTCGGAATATATCTCTCGCTACTACGGGAAAAAGGTCATCATCCTTTTGGATGAGTACGACACGCCGCTGCAGGAGGCCTATGTGCATGGCTATTGGCGGGATCTGGTGGAATTTACCAGGAGTCTGTTTAACGCCACCTTTAAGACAAATCCCTCTCTGGAGCGGGCTATCATGACCGGGATTACGCGCGTCAGCAGGGAGTCTATTTTTTCCGATTTGAACAATCTGGTAGTTGTGACTACCACATCTGAGGCGTATGGGGACAGCTTCGGTTTTACAGAGCAGGAGGTGTTTGCCGCGCTGGATGAATACGGGATGAGCAACAGGAGGGAGGAAGTGAAGAGCTGGTATGATGGTTTCACCTTCGGAAAGCAGAGGGACATCTATAATCCCTGGTCTATTTTGAACTATTTAAAGACTGGGGAATTAGCCGCCTACTGGGCCAACACCAGCTCCAATAGTCTGGTGGGCAAGCTGATTCGGGAGGGAAGCCCAGATGTAAAAATGACCATGGAGCATCTGCTTCAGGGTGGAACATTCTATACGGAGATTGACGAACAGATTGTCTTTGACCAACTTGACTACAGCCAGAGTGCTATTTGGAGCCTGCTGCTGGCCAGCGGATACTTAAAAGTGGAGAGCTGCGAGATGTCACCTGACAGTGAGCGCTGGGAATATGGCCTGAAGCTTACCAATGGGGAAGTGCGGCTTATGTTTAAGAAAGTGATAGACGGGTGGTTCCGTGACTACACGCCCCATTACAATACCTTTATCAAAGCGCTGCTGTTAGGGGACATAGAGGCTATGAACCTCTACATGAATCGGGTAGCGTTGGCCACCTTCAGCAACTTTGACGCAGGTGAGAAACCATCAAAGGAAACAGAGCCAGAGCGATTCTACCACGGCTTTGCCCTGGGCCTGATGGTGGATTTGGCAGACAGATACATCATTACCTCCAACCGAGAGAGCGGTTTTGGGCGGTATGACATTCTCCTGGAGCCCCGGAGAGACACGGACGCAATTATCATAGAATTCAAGGTAAATAACCCAATAAGGGAGAAGACCCTTGAGGAGACAGTAGAGAGAGCCCTGTGTCAGATTGAGGAGAAGCGATACGAGGCGGTGCTGCTGGAGAAAGGCTTTCCTGCGGAGCGGATCCGAAAGTATGGCTTTGCCTTCAGCGGAAAGCGTGTGCTGATCGGGAAGCGGGAATAAATATGTTTGCCGGGCGGACTCTTCCTTTCCATGCATAATCATCTCCAAATCTGCAGACCCTAATACGAATTCCACACGTATTAGGGGGCTGCCCATGAAAACCGATTCCGATCACATTTCATCATCCCACACAAAACATATAGTCCGCATTTTCACAAGGACTCTGCTCTTTCTGACTGTCCTAACCGCCACTTTGGCACTGTGGACGGCTGCAGCAGAGGCCCAGGCGCACTACACACCGGATTATCCCCAGATAGACATACTCCCTTTGCTGCAAAAGCAATCCCTGACAGAGGAAGACTATACAGCTCTATTTCTCCAGACTGGCCTGACCAAAGCCGGCGTAGACCAGCTTTTTGCCGCCGGGCAGCAGGATGCGCTTCTTGCTCTGCAGCAGCGATTCTTCGCCAGAGTGGAGGTGGAATGCACCCATGATAATCTGTTTGTCCGAAGTGAGAGATTATTAGAGATTGAGCCAGTGCTGCAAAATTCTGACAATAAAGTAAATAAAGTGTACGATCTGTCCGCTTTAGACGCTTCTATCTGCCCTGCCTGTGATTTCCTGCCTGCTGTCCAGGCCGGGGATATTCTCATAACCTTTAACGGCCATTTCTTTGGCTGGCGCAGCGGCCATGCAGCCATTGTGGTGGACGCAGAGAAGGGATTGACATTGGAGGCCATTATGCCAGGCTATGACTCGAAAATTTGCTCTCTGGAAGATTGGCGGGAATATCCAGGCTTTGCGCTGTTGCGGCTAAAGAATGTACCCTTGGAGCGCAGAGAACAGATTGCTGCCTATGCCCGGGAATCTCTGGCAGACTTGCCCTATAGCCTGATGGCATTGTCGGAAATATCCTATCCTGACAGCATTCCCGCCAGTACCCAATGCGCTCACCTGGTCTGGTATGCCTATCATCACTTTGGCTATGACATAGACAGCGATGGCGGGATTGTGGTAACACCCGCAGATCTCTACAAAAGTACCCTCCTGGAACTGGTTCAACTATATGGATTAAGCCCGAATTCTTAAGAAAATCTAAAATATTCAATTTTCTTGATTAATTTCATAGATACCTCTTGAAAAAACATACGGAAAATCGTATATTATTCTTATACACTTGATTTGCTGCTTGATATGGAGGAAGGAAATGACAAAAGCAGAAGTTTTAAAGAAGGAAATTTTGGGTCAGTATCGCAGCGTCCGCCAGTTTGCTCTGGAGATGAATATTCCCTACAGCACATTGGTGACTGCATTGGAGCGCGGTATAGAGGGCATGGCCTATGGGACAGTCATTAAGATGTGCGACAAGCTGAGCCTGAATCCGGTGGACTTCTCCTCTTTGGAGAAGGAGGCTTCTCTGGGGGCACAGCTGTTGGAGAACCGCGTGATGCAGAACTATGTAAAGCTTAACCAGGCAGGCCGAGATAAGATTTTGGAATTGATGGATGACTTCGTACAGATTGACAAGTATAAGGCAAAGGGAAAAAAGAACAAGTAGGAGAAATTGTCGGCATAGAAAATCGGGATAGTCAAGCAAGGCAAGTGGTACGGAAAGGGAGCATCGGGGATCGGTGCTCCCTTCTTTGAGGGTCATGTTCAGAAATAGCCATCGAACATCATACCACTGTAGGCGCTTGTGATGTATGGGTTGGGATAATTGTGGCCTGGATTCTTGTAAGCCACCATGACCTTTTCCACATAATCCATGGGATTTAAGGATACTTGGTCGCTTTTGCGCAAAAGCATGCTGGAAAAGGTCTTCAGGGAACCAAAGGTTTCATTGAGATCTCTGGTCTCAGTGGCAGTCTGGCGCAGTGTATCTTGATCGATGGCCAGTGTTCCATCCTCCTCCAGATTCAACCCCATGGTCTCCAGAGAACTGCCATACACAGAGGCAATGCCCTTCATTTCCTGTACAAGCTGCCTGCTTCTGGACTGGGATTCCAGATAGTTGGATGCTGCTCTAATGAAATCATTGTATCCGCCCACCAGATGGGACACATTGTCAGTGAGTGACTCCACATCTGTCTTCAGACCAATCTTTGCAGACTGGGCGCCAGAGCTGATGCCAGTGAGATGCACATCAAAGAGCTGATTGAGTGTCACATGGTTGGTGGAGGAGGTAAGCTCTTCGCCATTTACGGAAAAGCTGGCATTGGAAGCCTCTCTGCTGGTGTAATCTAGGCCCAGATATTCCACAGCTCCGTGGGTCTTGCTGGTGTGGTCGTCGCTGACAGTGAATATCTGTTCCTTATCAGGGGCAAGCCCTGTGGCCTCAGAGGTCAGCCGCAGTGAAGTACGTCCTTCTGACTCTGCCAGAGAGGCCCGAAGGCCAATGTCAGAGCTATTGATCAGACGGACCAGGCGCTCCTGCACTTCCAGGTTGGTTTCGTTTTCTCCAACGGAAAACTGAAACTCGTAGTTCATATCGTTGATATTTACATCAAAAGAGTAAGTATCTGGCGACAGGGCCGCACGGCTATTGCCAGGCAAAAATAAGCCTAGATTCTCCTGAGAGGTAGCTAACGAATGGACATCTAGCTGTAAGTCCTGTATTTCCATAGCAGAGTTCTCAGGACCAATGTAGGAAGCAGTGGCAACGCCTTCGTCAGTAGAGTAAGCACTTTTCTTGCGGAACAGCCCATCCTTCTCCAGCCCTCCTAGCTGTGCGATGGTGTTGCGCAGCTCTCTGGCATTTTCCTTTAAATTTACCGCGTACTGCTGGGTATCTTTGCTGGTAGTGGGAAGATACCAGGGTTCGTCTTTATTTAACTTTACAATAGAATTATATACATTTCGAAGCTCACTCTTTTTATGGGTATCATATTTGGTCAGCGGCTTCGGCGTATAAGTGGTAAGGTAATTGTTATATACTGCATTTAGGACGGCTCCCATTGCCAAGCCCCCTTTCTATCAAGATGAAAACATTCTATTAATTCTTTTATCGGCATTTGCTTTCCAGTTTTTAACAGTATTCTATCATTTTGTGCGTTTCTTTCTGCAAATATTATAGCATACAAAATTCAAAGAGACAAGAATAATGAAAGTACAAAACGCCACAAAAACCCACAAAAACATAGACAAAACGTGAAAAAACAGTTGACGGAGCAGGAGTTCTATGTTATAGTAGGAAAACGAGATAAGGTTTTAGGTCTTTTTTTTATGCTTAAAATAATACGGTAAGTGAAAGAACATGTGGAGGTAGCAAAATGCGTACAAAAATCACATTGGCCTGCACCGAGTGCAAGCAGCGTAACTACAATACTACCAAGGAGAAGAAGAATCATCCCGAGAGGATGGAGATCAAGAAATACTGCAGATTCTGCAGGAAGCACACGCTGCACAAGGAAACCAAATAATAGCCGGATGGCGGCGCAGAAAAGTTTAGGCGTCCACGGGGAAAGGTATGGTCGAAATGGGAGATTCTGCAGAGAAGAAAGCAAAGACTGGCCCCAGCTTTTTCAAAGGGGTGAAGGCTGAATTCAAAAAAATAGTATGGCCGGACAGGCAGGCTACCTTAAAACAGTCTGTGGCTGTGGTGGCAATTTCGGTGGTGCTGGGCGTCATCATCGCGTTGTTGGATTACATTGCGAAGACAGGCGTGAACTTCATTACATCAATTTAGGACGAGGGTGATTGCATGGCAGAGGCAAAATGGTATGTTGTCCATACCTATTCAGGATATGAAAACAAAGTCAAAGCCAATATTGAGAAGACCATCGAAAATAATAAGCACCTTGCAGAGCAGATTCTGGAAGTGCGTGTTCCCCTGCAGGATGTGGTGGAAATGAAGAATGGTGCCAGAAGAACAGTCCAGAAGAAGATGTTCCCGGGATATGTGCTTCTCAATATGGAGATGAATGACGATACATGGTATGTTGTCCGCAACACACGCGGTGTCACAGGATTTGTGGGACCAGGGAGCAAGCCAGTGCCCCTGACGGAGGCGGAGATGAAGCCATTGGGCATCAAGACAGAGAACGTCTCCATCGACTTTGGCGAAGGGGACAGCATTGCCGTGGTGGCTGGCATCTGGAAGGATACCATAGGCATCGTGCAGAAGCTTGATTACAGCAAGCAGACAGCTACTATCAATGTAGAGCTGTTCGGCAGGGAGACCCCTGTGGAGATCAGCTTTGCAGAAGTTAGGAAGCTTTAGAACTGGTATTTCCCGCCTGAGAGGGCGGTTGGGATACAAAAGCGGTTCTTCGAGCCGCTTAGCAAAGTGGGAGCAGTTTTGCTTTAGAGACTGCGCCGGATTGCCGCTGGAGACTAGCTGTATGGCCAGTCTACTGCGGTTTACCACATTATAGGAGGTGCCAAAATGGCAAAAAAAGTAACAGGTTATATCAAATTACAGATTCCTGCCGGCAAAGCAACACCGGCTCCGCCCGTAGGTCCTGCCCTTGGACAGCATGGTGTGAACATTGTCGAATTTACAAAGCAGTTCAACGCAAGGACAGCAGACAAGGGCGATGTCATCATTCCCGTAGTAATTACGGTATACGCGGATAGGTCTTTCAGTTTCATTACGAAGACTCCCCCTGCAGCAGTGCTGCTGAAGAAGGCTTGCAATTTGAAGTCAGCTTCTGCAACCCCTAACAAGACGAAGGTCGCTACGCTTTCCAAGGCTAAGCTACAGGAAATCGCAGAGACAAAGATGCCCGATTTGAACGCGGCCAGCCTGGAGGCAGCTATGAGCATGATCGCCGGCACGGCGCGCAGCATGGGTATTACCATCGAAGAGTAGGCAGAGCCGTCAGGCGAAATCAATTGGGAGACAGCGAAGAGCTGTCGTTTGAACCGAGCCCCACTGAAGCGGAGAAAGAGGTATAAGAATGAAACATGGAAAGAAATATAACGAAATTGCAAAGCTCGTAGATCGCAGCGTTAGCTACGAGCCAGAAGAAGCAATCGCATTGGTTAAGAAGACCGCAGCTGCGAAATTTGACGAGACAGTAGAAGTGCATATCAGAACAGGCTGCGACGGACGTCACGCTGAGCAGCAGATCCGTGGCGCGGTGGTACTGCCCAACGGAACTGGTAAGACTGTGAAGGTTTTGGTATTTGCCAAGGGCGACAAGCTGGCAGAGGCAGAGGCAGCTGGCGCAGATTACACAGGCGGGGAGGAGCTGATCCCGAAGATTCAGAAGGAAGGTTGGCTTGACTTCGATGTAGTAGTGGCTACCCCGGATATGATGGGTGTGGTAGGACGTCTGGGTAAGACTCTGGGCCCCAAGGGCTTGATGCCCAATCCAAAGGCTGGTACCGTTACAATGGACGTTACCAAAGCTGTAAAGGATATCAAAGCTGGTAAGATCGAGTACAGACTTGACAAGACCAACATTGTGCATGTGCCCGTAGGAAAGGTGTCCTTTACGGACGAAGCACTTTTGCAGAACTTCAATGCCTTGATGGACGCCATCGTGAAGGCAAGGCCAAGTGCGCTGAAGGGACAGTACCTGAAGAGCATTACACTGGCCAGCACCATGGGACCTGGCGTAAAGGTGAACACGCTGAAATTCTAAGTGTGAGAAGAAGTTCTAGGGCGCCAAAAGACGTCGCCCAAGAACTTCTAGGCTTGCAAGCGAAAGAATTCGCTTTGCAAGCCAATCTCACACGGAAGAATGCCAAGTGCGGGCATTCTTCCGGTCTTGCAGCGATTGTTCATGACAACAGAATTCAAAAATAGGGGTTGACGGAAAGAAGACCCTTGTGATATGATACAAAAGGTTCTAAACCAAGCCGAAGACAGTAGGTGCAAAGGGATTCCCGAGCGTAAATCCTACCGAGGAGAAGAATGCAACGCCCAGAGAACGGGCGTGGAAAAGTATTTCCTCCCCGAGGCTTTCTCTGGGAGGATTTTTAAGTTTTTTTGATATCTTCTTTATCGGCATAAAATCTAAAAGGAGGTAAAAAAATGGCAAAGGTTGAGTTAAAGAAACCTATTGTAGACGAGATCTCCGCTCAGATCAAGGATGCCCAGTCTGTAGTTTTGGTAGACTACCGCGGGTTGACAGTAGAGCAGGATACAGCGCTGCGCAAGAATCTGCGCGAGGCAGGCGTAGTCTACAAGGTGTACAAAAACACCTTCATGAATTTTGCGTTCAAGGGAACGCAATTTGAAGGACTTTCAGAGTATCTGGAAGGACCTAACGCGATAGCCATCTCCACTGAGGATGCCACGGCTCCTGCAAGAATTCTCTCTGAGTTCGCCAAGACAGCGGACAAACTGGAGATAAAGGCTGGCGTTGTAGAGGGTACCGTGTATGATGCCAAGGGAATGGGGACTATCGCAAGTATTCCGTCCAGAGAGGTACTTATTTCCAGACTGCTGGGAAGTCTGCAGAGTCCTGTCACCAATTTCGCACGCGTTATCAACCAGATCGCGGAGAAGAACGGCGAAAACGAAGTGGCGTAAACGAGTTTCTATTTTATAAAATGAGAAAATGGAGGATAATAACATGGCTAAATTAACAGCTCAGGAATTGATCGATGCTATCAAAGAGATGACCGTATTAGAGTTAAATGAAGTTGTAAAGGCTTGCGAGGAGGAATTCGGCGTATCCGCAGCAGCTGGCGTAGTGGTTGCAGCAGCTGGTCCTGCAGCAGAGGTTGAGGAGAAGACCGAGTTTGACGTAGAGCTCACCGAGATCGGCGCTGAGAAGGTTAAGGTTATCAAGGTTGTGCGTGAGATCACCGGCCTTGGCCTGAAGGAGGCAAAGGATGCTGTTGAGAGCGCTCCGAAGGTACTGAAAGAGGGCGTTTCCAAGGAAGAGGCAGAAGAGCTCAAGAAGAAGCTGGAGGAAGTAGGCGCAAAGGCTACTCTGAAGTAATTTCGTTTGATGAAATGAGCATTTGGCGGTATGCCAGTAGAAAAGGCAGCCCTGTACAAGACAGAAGGCTGCCTTTTCTTATCTAAATATAAAATTTCCTGAATTTTCTAAAATTCAACTTGACCCCTTTTTATATTTGTGATATTATGGATAGTGCGCTATTGCGCGGTGTTATGGTGCGGCATACCATAGTATCTTTTCGTGCCTGTTTCAAGGAATGCGACAGGCTTTTTGGTTTATACCTTGAAAGAAATAGAGTTTCACATGCACAGTGGCAGGCATGACAAGGAGTGTAAAATTTTCCGGATTTTACACAGAAAGAACGGGGTGAAGTGTCAATGGAGAAAAACAGAATACGTCCGACAGCCGGT
>CANRZC010000031.1 GCA_947644185.1 uncultured Acetatifactor sp. | reverse complement strand
CCACCCAGATCGATTCCTGCATTTTCCATTTACAGCAGGAGTATTTTTCCAGCCTTCCTTTTCGCCAGGAGTTCATCCATGCCCTGATATCTCTACTGTTCCTCTCCGTCAGCCGGAGTATGACCCAGGAGACTGTCCAGAAGGAGAACATTGGCCATCTCTATCCCCTATTCCAGAATCTCCGCCTGCAGATGCTTACAGAATGTGAGAAGGACTGGGATATAGAGCGTCTCTGCCAGTATGTGAACCTGGAAAAAAGCCAGTTTTACGTCTATTACCGCAGCTTTTTCTCCTCCACACCAAAAAATGACCTTCTCCATGCCAGGATAGAGAAGGCCAAAAATTTACTGAGTAATGAAGCCCTGCAGGTAAAAGAAGTGGCAAATCTGTGCGGCTTTGGCAATCAGGCCCACTTTACCCGGTATTTTAAGTCCTACTGCGGCTGCACGCCGGGAGAGTACGCCAGACGGCCCCAGGTCTGAGAAGCTCTGTCGTAACCGTTCAGTGCCCTGTCTGAACTGTTACGCTCTGTCAGCTCTCCAGCGCCTGAAATTCCGGGCAATCCAGCTTTACCCTCTGCACCGGGCAAGCCCACTGCACAGCATTCCTTATGATCTGCTGTACATAGGGATTCTGGAAAGACTTGTTGGTCTCATGTCCTGGCTGGAAATAGAAGATTTTGCCATTGCCCCGGACCCAGGTACATCCGCTGCGAAATACCTCTCCGCCGTTGAACCATCCCATGAAAACTGTCTCCTGGGGCTCTGCAATATCAAAGGGCTCACCGTACATTTCCTCACAGTCCAGTGCAAAGGTCTCCGGTATCCCCTTTGCGATGGGGTGGTTGGGCTTTATGGTCCAGATGCGCTCTCTTGCGCCGTCCCTCCACTTCAGGTTACAGGTAGTCCCCAGCATTCTCCGAAAAATTTTTGAATGATGGCCTGAGTGCAGCACGATCAGGCCCATACCCGACAGGATATGCCTCTGGACCCGATCTACGATTTCATCCGGCACCCGATCATGACCCATATGGCCCCACCATATTAAGACATCCGTGTCTGCCAGCACCTCCTCTGTGAGCCCACATTCCGGATCATCCAGGGTAGCTGTGCGCACCTGGGTGTCCTGGTTCTGCAAAAATCCAGCGATATACCCGTGGAGTCCGCCTGGATACAACTGTGTCACAAGAGGGATCTCCTTTTCATGTAGATTCTCATTCCATATCATTACTTTCATGGCTCTTCCTCCATTCTCATGCCCAATTTGTTTGTTTCCCACTGCACAAATAACCGGCCTGCGGGATATGGGCATCTCCTTCCTTCATCTTAACATTGGTCAACTATTTTTGCAATGTGTTTATGCACAACCTGCTTTCTATTTTTTTGACAGCAGCTTCAGAGGCTATATTTTATAAAATCTGCAAAAACCCGACAGTTTTTTTCATAAATAGGCATAAAGGAAACTTGTCTAGACGCCTGGAAGCGGTATAATGATACTAGAATTAGAAATAAAATAACGCGAAAGGATGGTTAGAAATGTACGATTTAACGAAGTATCTGAACACCATAGAGGAGACCATTGCCCACGGCCCTTATCAGGATACCTGGAGCTCGCTTTCCTCCCACAAAGTCCCCGATTGGTACAAGAAAGCAAAATTCGGAATTTTCATCCACTGGGGCGTCTATAGTGTGCCTGCCTTTGGCAACGAGTGGTACTCTCGCAACATGTACGTCCAAAACTCTCCAGAATACCAGCATCACCTGAAAACCTATGGCAATCATACGGAATTTGGTTACAAGGATTTCATTCCCATGTTCCAGGCAGAGCATTTTGATCCGGACAAATGGGCAAGCCTATTTCAGCAGGCAGGTGCCAAATATGTGGTGCCAGTGGCAGAGCATCATGATGGCTTTCAGATGTACAAGAGCGAGATTTCCCACTGGAATGCCTATGAAATGGGGCCAAAGCGCGATGTGCTGGGACAGTTAAAGGAAAGCTGTGAGCGCGCCGGTATGACCATTGGCGCCTCCACCCATCGGGTAGAGCATTGGTTCTTTATGGGGCACGGAAAAGATTTTGAAAGCGATATCAAAGAGCCCTTACAGCGCGGTGACTTCTACTGGCCCGCCATGCCGGAGCCCAATCATCAGGCACTCTCAGGAGACCCGGAGCCCACAGAGGAATACCTGCAGGACTGGCTGGTGCGCACCTGTGAGATTGTGGATCGCTATCGTCCAAAGCTTGTCTATTTTGACTGGTGGATTCAGCGCAGTGTCTGCAAGCCTTATCTGAAAAAATTTGCGGCCTACTATTACAACAGAGCGGTGGAATGGGGCACAGAGGTAGCTATCAATTACAAGCATGACGCCTTCCAGTTCGGCACCGCCGTACCGGATGTGGAGCGGGGACAGTTCGCTGATATGAAGCCTTATTTCTGGCAGACAGACACTGCCATTGCGCTGAATTCCTGGTGCTATACAGAGAACAATCAGTTCCGAAAGGCAGCGGATATTCTCTGTGATCTGGTAGACATTGTGTCCAAAAATGGCTGCCTTCTTCTCAACGTAGGTCCAAAGGCTGACGGTACCTTCTCCACGGAGGATGAAAAGGTGCTTCTGGACATTGGCGCATGGCTTAAGGTAAACGGAGAAGCTATTTACGAAGCGGATATCTGGAGAAAATACGGGGAGGGTCCCACCCAGATTGTGGAGGGACAGTTCTCTGATGGCATCCCGAAGAATTTCACCTCCAAAGATTTCCGTTTTACCACCGCAAAGGGCTATCTGTACGCAACCGCTCTAAAATGCAGCGAAGATGGCAATTACTGCATCGCCTCCCTGGGCCAGCAGGACGCCTCCAGGCAGGCGAATTTCCACGGGATCATAAAAGATGTATGCGCCCTTGGCGCAAAAGCTCCCTGCACCTGGCACCGGGATAAGGAGGGGCTGCATATCCACTGCGCTCTAAAGAGCGACTATCCTGTAGTATTTCGGATTGATGTGGATTAAGATATGCCTAGGCGAGACATAGAAAATCTAGGCTTATGTACTTTATAAGCTTAGATTTTCGTTTTGCCTTGCACACTTTCCAGCGACCTGATACATTCTCTCATCTGAAATCACCACATCCACCTGAAAATACGGCGCAAACAGCTTCGCCAGCTCCTGTGCTTCCATCAGTCCCAAAGAGACTTTGTTTGCCGCCCCCTTGTGATGGGCATTGATTTTATCCCTGCTCATGCCGTGGGCAATGGAGAGCCTGCCCCCAGGCTTAAGGGTTCCGGCCAACACGCGGATCAGGCCCTCCGGATCCGGAAAATGGGGAAATGCATTGTATACCATGCAGCAGTCAAAGCGCCTGTCAAAGGAAATCCGCTCCACATCCCCGCAGAGTACCTGAATCTGGGTTCCCTGGCTTTTTCTTCTGGCAATCTCCGCCATCTGCGTCGAGATATCCACAGCGGTGACACTTGCCACATCTCTCTTTACGTAATCTGGAAACAGCACGCCAGTACCACAGGCCACATCCAGCACATGGCATCCCGACTGGATTCCGCCATTATCCAGAATCCTGTCTATCACGGCATCATTCCGCACAAGCTGTGCGTCCCACTGTGGCGCGCAGAGGTCAAAAAACGCAATTACTTCATTTTTCTCTATCATTTTATAATCTCCTCACCATTCTTTCTTTTTTCCTGTTCTCCCCGCCCAAAACGGCCTACTGAAAAAAGGAAAACGTATCTATCTTCTGGTACCCGCCAAAGCTGGTAGGATATGCGAAGATCTCATCCGCTAGCCTCTGTCCCAGGAACATCTCTGTGACCTCATCTGTCTTTTCCGTCATGTCAATATCCGAAAATGCATCTGGATATACGGTTTTTCCTATGTACCAGGCATTGATCAGCCCAGTCTCATAATTGGTATAGTAGGCGTTGTAAGCCATCTGCAGGTACACCTGCCCCTCCCGCCATGCCTTGCAGGAATCGAACATGGCAGGGTCCTCTTGCAACAGCGGCCCGATATTCTTCACAGCAGCCCCGTCTAGGATCATAATGTCCATATCCTCCCCAAGGGCGATAAATTTCTCCTCCTCAATGGGCTGGATACCAGGCGCCCCCAGATCCGTCACCACATTCCTGACATTTGCCAGTTCAAAGGAAATATAGTCCTGGGCTGTCATCAGGTGGTTGGTGGTCCCCCAGTTTCCAAGACCGCAGATATATACCCCCGGTCTGCTTACTTCTTCCACAGTGGCAGTTCTCCCCTGGATGTCCCCACGTTGGTCTGCAATAAATGTAATCAGTTGGTCTGCTCTGTCTTCTCTCCCAAATATCTGTCCCAACAGAGAAATGGACTGTTCGAAAGCCCCATCAAAAACACCGTCAGGACCGCTTTTCAGTGTGACCACAGGAACACCCAGCTGCTCCTGTAGAGCGTCTTCCTTTTCCACGTCCTCATACGCAGAAATAACAATATCAGGATTGCAGCCAAGAATTTTTTCCGCCTCTGCAGTCTGGGCATTGGGACCGCCCACGCCGCAGGAGGCAAGGGTCTCAAAGATATCTCCATAGGCAATCACATAGGGTCTGGCCACAGCGTCAAACATCTTCGGTCGCTCCTTTAACGTCTCATTGTCAATATCCTCCACACCGCAAAGCAGTTTCGTATCGCCGATATAGCTGTACATCCTAAGGGCTCCTGCCCCGATGCAGACCACCCTTTTATAGCTTCCAGGCTGCACTTTGACTTCCCGGCCGATCATATCTGTGATGATCACCTCTCCAGACTGCGCGGCACTTCCCGCATCGGACATCCCTTGCCCCCTGCCGCAGGCACTCGCTCCAAAAACTATCGCCGCTGCCAAAAATATCCCTATCCACTTTCTATTCTTATCTGTCATCTTCATATCTCCTTCGCACCTTCACGGACAAATATAGTTTCCTCTTCCTTCTGTTCACACTTTGAGAACAATTTTCTTTCCCTCAATTTCTAAAATTCTGACACTTGTGTCAAATATATCCCTGATAATCTCCTCTGTGACATTCTCCTTGCCCACAGCATATTTCACACTTCCATTTTTCAGAAAGAAAAACCTGTCTCCCAGCCTAAAAGCCTCATTTAAATCGTGCAGAGAGCACAGTATACTGATATGCTTCTCCCTGGCCAGGCGTCTGGCCTCCTCTAAAATCAACTGCTCATTGGCAATGTCCAGATTCCCTGTGGGCTCATCGAAAATCAGCAGCTTTGGCTCCTGGGCCAGGGCCCTGGCAATGGCAATTTTCTGTCGCTCTCCGCCTGAGAGCTCCTCTACATTCCTCCCGGCAAAATCCTCCAGCCCCATGTCCTCCAACACCTTCTGCGCTGCCTGATAATCCTCTGCCCCTGCTTTCCATCCAAAGTAGGATATCCGTCCCAGCAGTACCGAGTCCAGCACACTCAGCGCCCCAAACTGGATGTTCTGGGGCACGTAGGCAATCTGTTTGGCCCGGTCCCTGGGCCTCTCTTTTTTCAGATCCACCCCGTCAAATTCCAGGATACCGCTGTCTGGGGAGAGAATTCCCAGTATGGTCTGAAACAGCGTGGTCTTCCCAGAACCATTCTTCCCTAGAACTATCCCTATCTCCCCCGCTTTCAGTGTGAGGGATAACCCTTGCAGTACAGGCACCGAGCGCTTTTTGTAGCGAAAACAAAGATTCTCTATTCTCAGCATCTCCCGTTCTCCTTTCTGGAAAAAATGATGGCCAGGAAAAAGGGGGCTCCCAGCAGGGAGGTAATAGCGCCCACTGGCAGAGCGGATCCATTCCCCATACTCCGGGACAAGGTGTCTGCCAGCAAAAGCAGCAGGCTCCCGCTCAGGGAAGCGGCCGGAATCCCGAACCGGTGATCCTGCCCCAGAAGCTTTTTTGTCACATGGGGACAGATGATTCCCACAAAACCTATGATACCCAGAAAGGAGACACACACTGCTGTAATCACAGATGCAAGCAGCAGAGAGGCAAAGCGCAGTGCTCCCACATTGACCCCCATGCTTTTCGCGGCCGCCTCTCCCCCTAAAAGGGCATTGTACTTCCAGGACATAAGGCAGAAAAACACAAGGCCACAGACCAGGGCTGTGAGCATAATCAGATCCGTTCTATAGGTGGCCCTGCCCAGATCCCCAAAATTCCAGATCACAGCGGCAGACAATCCTACATCTGTTGCGTAGAACTGCAGCACCGTAGTAGCCGCTGTCCACACAGCACCCACCGCCATTCCCGCCAGCACCACTACATTGGGCGAAAAGCCTCGGATTCTGCACAGTGCCAGAATCACCAGAATGGACAGCAGCGAAAAGAGAAATGCCATCATCGAGGTGGAATAAGGGTTTGCCCCTGGCCCATAGTTGGACAGATTGTTCCCGGTGGTCAGAAAGCCGCCTGAAAAAGCTATGATGGACAAATTCGCGCCAAAAACCGCAGCGTTGGACACCCCCAACGTAGAGGGAGACGCCATGGGATTGTTCAGGTTCGTCTGCATAATCAGTCCCGACACGGACAATCCCGCGCCTGCAATGAGAGCAGCCAGCACTCTGGGAATGCGGATGTTCCAGATGATTCGATTGTTGGCCGGTGTACTTTTTTGCAGCAACCCATCCAAGCAGTCCACAAATGACATGTGGGAGGAGCCTGCAAACAGGCAACAGCATGCCGAGACAATCACTGCTATGCCCAGAAAGACTATGAGCGTCACTTCCTTTTTATGGGTACGCACCCCCATTCTTTCTACTGCTTCCATTCCGAATCCCTCCTGGGCCTGTGCAATCGAGTAGGGGAATGTCCTTCTCCACTGCTCGCCGCGCGGCCCGCACGCCGCCTAAGCGGCATATTACCTTTGTGCGGGCCTGCGCATAAAAAAGGCATACTCTTCCCCTTCTGGAGAAAAGCATGCCTTCTGGCAATGCGGTTCCTCTTTTATGCAAATGCATTCTAAGCCCTGACTTGTTCTATTAGACTACTAAAAAATTCTGACGCTTCAGCGTCCATGCAGGCTTCCTGCCGGCATCCTGCAGTCTGGACATAATAAATTCTCGACTGCAAATTTTCTTGCTTATTATACTATATCCCGGCAGTTCCTTCAAGATATGGTCGTCATTTTTTATGTCCTTATGGATCTACCTTTTTGTAAGCTTCCCATGCTCCCCCAGCCTCCTGATCTCCTCCACAGCGCTTTGAATCAGGCTTCCGGTATTGAAATTTGACACCCCTACAATGATATTGTCACAGTGGCTAAACGGAATCAGGATGCGTTTTGCGCCGCTTTCTGCCACCGCTACCGCCATCTTCTCCGTAATCTCTCCCAGCATGGAATCCGCTATCACGATTCCCACCGGGCCCACAATGATGTCTGCTCTCCGGCTGCAGACCACCACGGAATTCTCCCCTGTGGCCGCCTGGTCAGCCCCTGCTTTCAGCATGGCCGTGGTAGCAGCGCTATTGGTGCCCACCGCGGTCACATAGGTCTCTGCTATATTCTGCTTTATGGCCGACACAAGTCTTGCTCCAACGCCGCCTCCCTGAGCGTCAATTACCAGTATGTTCATGGTTTTCATTCCTTTCTGCCTTGCGCTGTAAACTTATTTCACCCGGTTTTTACATCCTCTTCAATATATCAAAAAAGCAATACCAGGTCAATTGGCCTTTTTCAAAAACCAGTTCTGAGACATACCCTCTCCCACATAAGCTGAGGAAAGAACCCTTTGAATCCCTGCCAGTCAGGGACAGTTGAAAGGGGTATGTTATGAATCAGAAGCTGGAAGATGTCCTGCAGCTGGCCCTGTTGACGCCAGAGGAGACCAGGGTGCGGACAGAGGATCTGAATACAGGCTTTGACCCAGACACCCGCACATGGGAGCTTATTGTGAAATACCACGGCAGTTTGGATGTGCTGAAATCTCTGGGAATAGGGGTAGAATATCTGATTGCCGGATATGCGGTGCTGACCGTGCCAGAGCAGCTGGTGGATCGTATGGTGGAGCTGGACGAAATCGAATATGTGGAAAAGCCAAAGCGCTATTTTTATGAGGCGGAAATGCCCACGGATAACTCCTGTATCGCCCAGGTGACCCTGCGCAGTCCCAATCTTTCCGGGGCAGGCGTGCTGGTGGCAGTCCTGGACAGCGGCGTTGATTACAGATTGCCGGAATTTCGAAATCCTGACGGCACCACCAGGATCCGATACCTCTGGGACCAGACGCTTAAGCCAGGCGCCATAGAAGACAGTCCTGACAGCCCTGCCCGCCGTCCCCCGGCTGGTTATCAGTTGGGCGTGGAATTTGATTCGGACCAGATCAATCAGGCTCTATCTGCTTCCACAGCCCAAGAGCAGTTTGCGCTGCTGCCAAGCGTGGATTCCAGCGGCCATGGCACTGCTGTGGCAGGAATTGCTCTGGGAAACAGCGCTGCCTACCAGGGCGTGGCGCCAAATGCAGAACTTATTGTAGTCAAATTGGGGTTGCCTGACGCATTCTCCTTTCCCAGAACCACAGAGATCATGCGGGCAGTGACCTATGTAATTCAAAAAGCCATTGAGCTTGCGATGCCACTGGTCATCAATCTAAGCTTCGGCAATACTTACGGTGCTCACGATGGAAGCTCGCTGATAGAGCGCTTTCTGGACAATGCGGCTGAAATCGGACGCACTGTAATCTGTGTGGGCGTAGGAAATGAGGGGAACAGCGGCGGACATCTGGCCGGAAGTCTATTGCAGGAAAAGCCCTCCAGGGACAGCCAGGGTGTTCTCAGCCGCACAGGTCTCATTGCAAAGCCTGTATCCGTGGAATTGGCTGTGGCGGACTATGAGCGAACCCTGAATGTCCAGCTCTGGAAGAATTATTGTGACACCTACCGCATCTTCCTGCGTTCCCCTGGGGGCCAAGAGACCCAGCTGCCAAACATCATCGGCGGCGGAAAATACACACTTCGTTTAGAGCAGACAGAGATCCTGGTCTATTTCGGAAATCCCGCTCCCTATGCGGTGGCAGAGGAAATTTATTTTGAAATGCTCCCCGTTGGACAGAGCTACATCAACAGCGGGGTTTGGACCATTCGCCTAGAGCCCATGCAGGTGGTCACTGGCCGGTATTATTTCTATCTGCCCTCCGCTGTGGTCCGGGCTGCTGGCACAGGCTTCTACCGTTCCACGCCAGAGGTGACCTTGACCATCCCCTCCACCGCAGCAAAGGTCATATCCATCGGCGCCTACGACAGCACCTACGAGGCCTATGCAGATTTCTCTGGAAGAGGCTATGCGGATGCCAACCGGACCATCGGTGTGGTGGCGGCAGGACTTGCAAAGCCTGATCTGGCCGCACCGGGCGTGGGTATCATTGCCCCGGATCTCTACGGCGGATACACCCCTGTGACAGGGACCTCCTTTGCCACCCCCATTGTGGCTGGAAGCTGCGCACTGCTGATGGAATGGGGCATTGTCCGAGGCAATGATCTATTTTTATATGGAGAAAAAGTAAAGGCCTATCTGCGGGCTGGGGCTAGAGCTCTGCGAGGCGAGTATGCCTATCCCAACGATCGGGTGGGCTGGGGTGGACTGTGCGTAGTCTCAAGCTTGCCAGATTGACAGCGCCTTTAATACCCAATCATTGGAATGGATACCGGCTCTTTCGCAAATGCTGCCTCTTCTCCATTCCTCACTGCGTATAGCCTGGAAGCTGTCTCAAGGGCTGCCTGGGTCAACTCGCAAGACGGCTGCATGCAGATATCCACCATGCCAATCTGATAGTTCTCCCCGTCAAACCGGCCCAGGCAGAACTGATCATTGTACTGGAACCAATGGGCACCCACCCCATAAGGGTGCTCCGCCACCTTTTCCACATAATGGCGAAACATCACTGCGCGCTGTTCCTGATCGGGCACTCCCTTTAAGCCTGTAGCTGTCAACCCTCTGTCCAGGGCGCCGCTGTGGAATTCACCCATGAGAATGGGCAGATCCACCCCTGCATTCTTCACAAAATCCATGTCTTTTGTGGGGTCAAAGTCATAGCAGTTAATGGAAAATACATCAAAATATTCCCATCCTGCCATCATATCCTTATTGTACGCCTTTGACCAGCGAAGGCCCAGGTTCAAATGGTTGGGATCCACTGCCCGGCAGCTCTGTGCAGGGATACGGCTGTATTCTCTGATGAGGAATACAGAATACTCCCTCAGATCCTTCTCCGACTTGGGGAAACGCTTGATACAGCCATCCACAGGCTTTTCCAGATCCCCAAAGTCTGCAAAGTCTGTCCCCCAGCTTTCGTTCAGCGCCTGAATCTCTCCATAGCGCTCCTGTAGGAAATGGATCAATCCCTTCTTACAGCAAGTCTGGGCCGGATTGCGCAGCACCTCCTCCGCAATGGCTAAATTCTCCACAAAGTTAAATTCCGGTTCATTGCGAAGAAAATACCCGATGAGCCAGGGATCCTCCCTCCACTCTGCCAGCCTGGCCGCATAGACCTTTGCATTCTCCTTGTATTCCTCTGACAGCACATCTGGGAAATCTCGGAAAATTAGCGTCTTTGTCATGGGAAAGCCGGGAAGCTCCCGCACATAGGGCAGACTGTCATGCCCATCGTTCACATGCAGTCCCGGAAAATTCCCCTGGGAATTGACACCGGCTCTCTTGAAGGAAGCCATGGCAATCTCCTCCCATTTTTCCTCCCACTTATCTCCGTAGACCCGCTTTAGATTCACGCTGGCAAAATTCAGCATTTTAAAGCTCTCCGGCTTCATGTACGCTGTCCGGCGCATGGTCCCCTTCCGATAGAATTTCTCCCATGCAGGGTCGTCCTCCTTAGGCAGCCAATCACACACCGCCTCAAAGCCATCTATCCTGCAGCCGTCTCCCGGGTGGGTACCGCAGAATCCCAGTGAGAAATAGTCACAGCCATCCGGATCCACCAGATGCCACCGTCCGTCTGCTGTCTTGACAGTGGAGAAAAATCCTGTGCCTTCCTTTAGCTTTCTGTCTCCATCTCCACCCCAGCGATTCCAGGATGGGAAAGGATATTCTGCCGGCCCTTCCTGGGCCGCTAGACCAGTCCGTAATTCCTCCAGAGAGTGGATCTTTCCCGGCCACTCCTTCTCCTTCCACTGGCCGAACTCATCCACCACCTTCTTATCTGGCACAGGGAATTCCTCCGGCATCTCATTGGTGGTATAGAAATTGTAAAATCGCACCTTCACCTGGTGAAACACCTTCTCGATTCCCAGCTCGAACCGGGCAACCTCCTCCCGTCTCATACGCTGTCCATGGCACACCAGCTTCAGGGTTCCCGGGGTCCTGTTGGTGTAAATGGTACTGTTGTCCAGGAGGCTTAAATCCAGACAGATGCGGGTAGGAAAGTTGGGCAATAGCCCAAAGCGCAGATACAGCTTCTCCTTGTCCGCTCCCTTCTCAAAACAGCGAAACATCATAGCTGCTGAATGCTCCTCCAGCACCTCCACATCCCCTATTACATATCTGTCATCCGTCTCGGCAAGCTGGGGCAGACTGATGCCACCTCCCTCACTGCCCAGAAGCAACGTGCAGTCATCCACGCCACCTTCCACCATCACCGCATCCCTCAGTTGTCCCTTGGTCCAATCAATTTTCATACAGTCAAACCTCCTCTCCTTTTCTCTGCCTATGCTGTCTCACAAGAGTTTCTTTTGGCCTTTCACACCTTTAGCCGTTCTATCATATTTCGGTTGGCCCGAAGCTCCGGCTCGTCGCACAGCTCCGTCAGAGCCGTCTCCTGTCCATACTTACGCTGCAGGGCTCTCTCCAGGAACCAGTCGCAGACCTCTGGATTCTTGGGCAGAAGAGGCCCGTGAAGATAGGTGCCCATGACATTTTTGTAGACCACGCCCTCGTAGCCTCCATCCCCGGTATTTCCATGACCATACAGCACCTTTCCCAAAGGCGTGTAGTCTCCTATGATGGTACATCCTGCATGGTTCTCAAAGCCCACCACAGGTGTCTGAAACAGGGAGCTCTCCAGAACCACATTCCCCACCATGCGCTCCTCACAGCGCTCCGTGTAAATATCCAGGATAGAAAGCCCCTTTATCAGGTCTTTGCTTCCCTCTCCTATCTTATAATATTTTCCCAGAAGCTGATAGGCGCCACAAACCGCCAGCACTACTCCTCCGTCTTCCACATACGCTTTAAAATCTGGCTGAATTTGCTCCAGATAATTCACAGCCAAAGCCTGCCCCTTGTCAGAGCCGCCTCCCCAGACCAGGATGTCCAGCGTTTCAAAGTGGATTTGCTCTCCGGCCCACAGAGGAAGCACCTCTGCCTCTATCCCTCGCCAGGTAAGGCGTTTCTTCAGACACTGGACATTCCCACTGTCACCGTATAAATTAAACAGATCCGGATACAGATGCCCTATGGTCAACTTCATTTGTCCGTGCCCTCCTTTCCGGCTACCTGCATTTCGTCCAACATACCGATGGCCTTATACAGACCAGAGTAGTTGGTGATGATATAAAGATTGCGGCTGCCTCGCTTCGTCAGCTCCTCCACGGTCTCCTTCATGTCCCTGCCACAGCGGCTGGCAATATCCTCGTACTTTAAGCGCACCTCCATATCCGCCCCTCTGGTCCCCACAGTGACAATGGAGGCCACCGCTGCCTCATGTAAGAAGCTGAAATCCACATCCCACAGCCAGGACACATCCTCTCCGTCTAGGACAGTGCCATTTAT
>CANRZC010000030.1 GCA_947644185.1 uncultured Acetatifactor sp. | reverse complement strand
GAAACATATTCCCAATGCCCCTATCCATGATACCAACCAGAACGCGGCCTACATAGCCCATCAATTATCCCGGCTGGGGGAGGACAATGAATCCTATTCCTACTGGATCTTCGGAGATGTGTTCGAGGAGCAGGGAGTTCCCTTTACACCATTCCACGGAGGCTTTGGCTTGGTGGCAAATGGCTGTATCCCCAAACCAACCTTCTGGAGCTTTGCTTTCTTTAAAAAGCTAAAGGAGGGAAAGGGACATTGCATCCTGAAAAACGACAATGCCGTAGTGATGAGTATGGATGACGGCAGCTATCGCGGTGTCGTGTGGAATGTGGTAGGCAGGCGGACTGGAGAAAAGTATCTGTTGACCCTGGAGATGACAAAACAGCAGGAAGGATGCCTATTGACCCAAACGGTGGACGAGGCTCACTGCAATCCGCTGAAGGTATGGCATGACATGGGAGAACCGGCCAATCTGACTGCGGAGGAATGTAAGCTGCTGCAAAGTGCGGCTTATCCCTTTGTGGAGACCAGGCGGGTAAAACCGAAAAATGATAAGCTGGAGATTTCTTTTCCTGTGGAGGAAAACAGTGTGATTTACTTCCAGTGGAAGCCAGGAGAGATTGTGTCGGACAGAGGGTATTCTTACGGGCGTGCCACCCAGTATCCCTCCATCAATCCTATCACCAGACTGGACTATCCGGATCCGGATGCAATTCGAGTGGATGATACCTATTACATGGTGAGCACTACCATGCACTTTATGCCGGGATGTGAGATTCTGCGATCTTATGATTTGAGAAACTGGGAGCATCTTACTTACGTATACGACAAGCTGGACAGCACCGAAGGACAGACACTTACAGGAGAGGAAAATATCTATGGCAAGGGTATGTGGGCAGCGTCTCTGCGGTATCACAATGGCACCTACTATGTGTGCTTTGTGGCCAATGACACCCACAAGACCTATCTCTACACAGCCTCCCAGCCGGAGGGACCCTGGGAGAAGCATTATATAGAAGGATTTTTCCATGACTGTTCCCTGCTTTTCGACGATGACGGCAAGGTTTACATTGTCTACGGGAACCGGGAAATCTGGCTGACACAGCTGAAGGAGGACTTGAGTGCTCCTCTGGAGGGAGGGCTCCATCGTCTCATTGTAAACGACAAGGACAATCCGCACCTGGGGTATGAGGGCAGCCATCTGTACAAGATTAACGGGAAATATTATCTCTTCCTGATTCATTCCAGACCGGATATGTGGAGAAGGACAGAAAGCTGCTTTGTGGCGGATTCCCTGGAAGGAGAATTTACAGGGAAAGATGTGCTGGACGACGATCTGGGGTTGCCTAACAGAGGCGTGGCCCAGGGCCCTATTATAGATACCCCAGAGGGGAAATGGTATGCAATCCAGTTCCAGGACAGCGGGGCAGTGGGACGGGTGCCCTATCTCATGCCTGTGACATGGAAGGATGACTATCCTGTCTTTGGAGACCAGGGGAAGATTCCCCAGGATTTCCCCATTGAGAGTACAAGACCGGGATACGTCTATGCACCGCTGGTGGGCAGCGATGACTTTAAAGGGGAACTGAAAACCCACTGGGAATTCAATCATGAGCCTGACTGGTCCTTGATCTGCCATGACAAAGGCGCTGGGACATGGCAGGTTGCCACGGACAAGGTATGTACATCCCTGCTGCAGGCAAGGAATACCCTGACCCAGAGAATGCTCATGCCAGGCTGTGCCGCAGAGGTCACCATTGATGGCAGCGGATTACAGGAGGGGGATTTCGCAGGACTGTGTTCCCTGCAGTCATGCTTTGGATTCGTGGGACTGACCCGCAGGAACGGGGCACTTTTCATGGTGGTGCGGACTGTGGAGCCGGGAGAATTCCGAAAGATGCCTCCAGAGAATAAGCCGGAGGAGGAATGGGCCGCCATACCGGTGGAAGAAAAGCCCTATATCTTGAAGCTGGAAGCAGACTTTTCCAGGGGAAAGGATGTATGCTCCTTCTATTATAAGGACAAGAGCTTCTGGAGCCTTTGGCAGAAAATTGGACCAGAGCACAAGCTTCGGTTCAGCATGGAGCATTTCTGCGGCTGCCGCTTTGGCCTGACCGTGTACTCCACGAAAGAACCTGGTGGAAGCGCTGTATTCAGCCAGTTTGTGTATCGAGAGAGATAGTATAGTAGTTCCGGAGCTCTGCGGAACTGGACAAAAACAGCAGAGCTCATGACGGTGCCGGAAGGATTTATGGACGCATGTTTTGCGGCCAGAAATTCTTCCAGGGGAGGGTACCGGCAGGAGCTCTGCGGAACTGGAATAGGAGGTTTTTTATGCACACAAAACAAAATCAAGCATTGACAATGCATCCATTATTTTTCGATCCCATCTACAGAACAGCTTACATGGAGGAAAAAGATGGAAAAACCGCTTTGAAATATAAGGATGACATCTGGGGAGTCAGATTGGAGGACAACGGAGACGTAACATTTACCATGCACGCACCCACAGCACAGACTGTGGAAGTGGCTGGCGTAGGGGGAAGCATGGGAAGAGAGAGAATCCTGCTGGACAGAGACCAGGATGGGAATTTCTCTAAGACTGTATCTGGCATTGCCCCTGGATTCCACTATCACTTCTGGTATGTGGACGGTGTCCAGGTGACCAACCCTGTGGCGCCTGTGGCCTACGGGTGCTTTGGGGCCACTAACTTTTTCGAGGTGCCCAGGGAGGGGGAGGATTTCTGGTTCCTAAAGGATGTGCCCCACGGAGATGTGCAGATACGCACCTATGTGTCAAGTGTGAATGGGCATGTTAAAAAATGCTATGTGTACACCCCGCCTTCCTATGACAGCGAACCTGGACAAAAGTATCCGGTACTCTATGTACAGCACGGCGTGGGTGAGGACGAGACAGGGTGGATCTGGAATGGAAAGCTGAACTTCATCCTGGACAATCTCATTGCGGAGGGAAAGGCCAAGGAAATGATTGTGGTCATGTGCAGCGGCTACGCCTTCCTGAAAGATGAAGATCCTGTCTTCTTCCCCGGGGATTTCGGCAGAGAGATCAAAGAAAATGTGATTCCCTTTATTGAGAACCACTATCGTACAGCAAAGGGCAGAAGCAACAGAGCTATGGCAGGGCTCTCCCTGGGTTCCGCCCAGGCCACCCAATTTGTGGCACGCTTCCAGGAGCTGTTTGCCCATCTAGGTGTGTTCTCCGGCATGAGAGATGGGGAGGCAGAGCAGATCTTAAGCAGACATAAGGAATATCCCATGGAGACAGTGCTGATGACAGCTGGAGCTGGGGAGAAGGGGCTGGACCAGGCCCAGAAAGCATACACGGACCGCTTCCAGGCGCTGGGAGTGGCAGGAGGCCAGAGATGCTATCCCGGCTATCATGAATGGCATGTGTGGCGAAATAGTCTGCGGGATTTTGCGGAGCTGATTTTTAGAGGCAAGGGGGATGTGGACAAGGGGCAGGAGGCAGATTTTTGCTATGAGGAGATGTCTTTGGACCAAGAGCAGCTGGACCGCCAGACTTTCGCAGAGCATATTTTGATGTTCGACCCTATTTATAAAGGATTGGTCCATGCCTTTGACGAGAAGGGCAGACCTGCAGGAAAATACAAGGACGAGCACTGCGGCGCAGAAGTTGTAGATGTCAAAGAGGGAAAGGCTAGATTCTGGATCCGGGCAAAGGGTGCTAAAACCGTGGAGACAGATATCTGGGGTATGGGCTGTTTTGCCTTGAAACCGGCAGAAGAGGATTGGTGGACCTGCGAAGTGACAGGAATCGAGAAAGGATTCCACTATTATGGCATTAAGGTAAATGGTGTGGATGTTCTGGACAGCAATGCGCCTGTGGGTTACGGCGGTTTTCGGGCCATCAATTACCTGGAAATGCCGGAGGAGGATTTTGAAGCGTACAAAATACGGCAGAATCCTCACGGAACCGTGCATCTAAACTATTACAAGTCAGAGGAGACAGAACGCACAAAGCTGTGCTATGTATACACCCCAGCTTCCTATGAGAAGGAGCCTGATCGCAGATATCCTGTGCTTTATCTGCAGCATGGAGGAGGGGAGAATGAAGCGGGATGGATCTGGCAGGGTAAGCTTGCCAATCTGGCGGACAATCTCATTGCAGCAGGACAGATGGAAGAAATGATTGTGGTCATGAATACGGGCTATGCCTTCCCGGACAGCGGGGCTTATCATCCGGCCATGAGCGCCTTTGCAGAGGAGCTGATAAGCAGCGGTATTCCCTTTATCGACAGGACTTACAGGACCATTGCTGACAAGGAACACAGGGCCATGGCAGGACTGTCCATGGGCGGTATGCAGACCCAGAAATGTGTCTTTGCCCATCCAGAGTTCTTCCGCTATGCAGGCATTTTCTCAGGGGGCCTGACCATCCAGAATGGAGAGGTGGACTACAGTTCTATTCTCCTGGATCCGGAAGAATTTGCCAGAAGGTTTGCAATGCTTTTCGTGGCCTGTGGGATGCAGGAGTGGAGCTATGAGAGCACGAAGAAGAATGAGGAGACCGTCCTGGCAGCAGGGGTACCCATCGTAGTCTTTGAGGGATATGGATACCACGATTGGACCTTCTGGAGACACTGCGCCAAGGATTTCCTGCCAAAGCTCTTTCGCTAAGGGGAAATACCTGTGAAAGGCAGTAAAAGTGAGACAGAATACCAATAAAAGGATAGTTGCTAGATAACAGAAAGGAGACCTATGGCAAAGCAAGCAAAAATCACGGTTCATCCATGTTATGAGACAGGGGAAATTTCCCCCAGATTATTCAGTACCTTTCTGGAGCCCATAGGCACGATGGTGAACGGTACCATGTTCAATCCAAAGCACCCTACAGCTGATGAACAGGGCTTTCGGCGTGACTTTATGGATGCCTTAAAGGCTACGGACATGCCAGCAGTGCGCCTGCCAGGCGGAAATTTCGTGTCAGCCTGGAGCTGGAAGGACTCTATCGGTCCAAAGGAACAGCGCAAGGTAAGACTTGACCCGGCTTGGCATCAATATATTACAAATGAAGTAGGACATGACGAATATTTGCAGTGGACTGAGAAGGTAGGAGCGGAACCCCTATACACCATCAACCTGGGCACCGGGGACATGCGGGATGCCATGGACATTGTGGAATATACCAATCATGAGGGCGGCACCTGGTGGTCTGACCTGCGCCGGAAAAATGGCCATGAGAAGCCCTATGATGTGAAAACATGGTATTTGGGCAATGAGATGGACGGCCCTTGGCAGCTGGGCTCCTGGGATAAGGATCCAAAAGGCTACGGCGTTCGGGCCAACGAAATCTCCAAGGCCATCAAATGGATCGACGGCAGGATAGAGACAGCAGTGTGCGCCTCCTCGGCACTGTTCATGGATCATTATCCCCAGTGGGAGGAAACAGTGCTCCAGGAATGCTATGACTCTGTGGACTACCTGTCCATGCACCATTACCACAGTGCACCTCCTGGAGACGTGAAAGCGCTTTTGGGCGGCTCCATATACTATGAGGACTTTATCAACACAGAGGTGGCGCTGTGTGATCTGATTGGAGCAAAGTGCCGCTCCCCGAAGAAAATCATGCTTTCCTTTGACGAGTACGGCGCTATGATACGGCCCAATACGCCGCTGCACCCCGGCTATGGCTATCACAACATGATACGTGCCCACTACAGATTTGACCCCGAGAGGAAATATATTCTCCATGATCCCGACAATATGGAAGATCGCTTTCGGCCAGGTGGGGATCTGCTACAGATGCTGTCTATGCTTTCTATTCAACTGGCGTTCCTGCGCCACGCGGACAGAGTGAAGATCGGCTGTATGACAGGAGGCCTGGGAGCACTGTGCTCCTCTAACCATGATCATGTGTGGAAGTCAGCATCCCATTACGCTTACTGCCAGATGATGGAATACGCCAGGGGAACCTCCATGCGGACTGCTGTGGAGAGCGAGACCTTTGACCTGCCTGGGTATGCCATAGATGATACTTCTCAGTATACGGGCAAGGAGGGTGTGAATTACATTGACGCTGCCTCTGCCTGGGATAAGGAAAAGGAGCAGCTAGCGGTGTTTGTCATCAACCGCAATGAAGAGGAAGCGTATCCTCTGACCTTGGATGTAAAGGGCTTTGAGGACTATGTATTTGCAGGACATCAGGAGATACATACCAGTGATTTGGACGCAAGAAATACTTTCGAAGAGCCAGATGTAATCAAACCCGTAGAGAATCAGGAGGGAGTTTTTGAGAATGGTGTGCTGAAAACCCATGTAAAGCCCCTGTCCTGGAATGTGATTCTGTTGAAGAAGACGGTAAAATAGCAAGGGTAGGAATACAGTCCCAGAACAAGAAGCATCTGAAAGGAGAGAGATGGAACTGAGACGAAACGAGGAGGAAAAAAGATGATCAGAATCGCAAAGACAGAAAACGGCATGGTGCGGGGAATTGAGGCTGCGGACCCCAGAATCACAGCATTCAAAGGGATTCCCTTTGCAGCCCCTCCCCTGGGGGAGAACAGGTGGCGGGCGCCTCAGCCTGCAAAGAACTGGGAAGGCATCAGAGAGGCCTACCGCTTTGCCCCTATTTCCATGCAAAGTATTCCGGGACTGGGAACCGATATCTACTGCAGAGAGTGGCATGTGGACCCGGAGATAGACATGGACGAGGACTGCCTGTACCTGAATGTGTGGACCGGGGCAAAGGAGCCGGGGGAAAAACGACCTGTTTTGGTATGGTTTTTCGGCGGCGGACTGCAGTGCGGCTATCCTGCGGAGATGGAATTTGACGGGGAGCGTCTGGCCAGAAGGGGAATTGTGGTGGTGTCTGTGAACTACCGAGTGAATGTGTTCGGCTATCTGGCCCATCCGGATCTTACCAGGCAACAGCCGGAAGCACCGTCCAATTTCGGCAGCCTGGATCAGCAGGCGGGACTGAAATGGGTAGTGCGCAATATTGCAGCTTTTGGAGGTGACCCTGACAATATCACCATTGCAGGACAGTCCGCAGGGGGCGGAAGTGTACTGTCCCAGATGGCATGTAAGGACAATGAAGGCCTATTTCAGAAGGCCATCATCATGAGCGCCATGATCCGCAGCCCTTACAGGGAGGGCGGAATAGGCAATCCAGAAAAGCTGGATAGCGCGGAGCAAAACGGGGAGGCATTTTTCCAGTTTCTGGGTGTGAAGACTTTGGAGGAGGCCAGAAAGCTAGACGCAGCCTTTATCCGAGACAGCTACGAGGAATACACAAAGGAGCATCCAGCCATGTTTACAGTGTTGGACCATTGCTTCTGTGTGGGAGATCCCCTGGTGCTCTACGCAAAGGGAGAGTGTGTGGACGTGGCTGTGATGGCAGGAAATACAGAAGATGAATTCCACAATGAGATTCCGGCAGCTGACCAGGAGCAGCTACAGCGGATGGCAGCAGAGCTTTTGGGGGAGAGGGCAGAGAGATTTTTAGCTTGTCCTGAGGCCCAGGTGAAGACCCAGGACGGCTACGCCCCTGTCAGTGGCATTAGCTGTACTGTGAGAAGCGAATTCCTGGCCAATGCAGCAGGTGACAAGCCTCGGAAAAATTACTATTACAGCTTCCAGGCAGATATTCCTGGATGGGATAATCCCGGCACTTTCCACTCTGTGGATCTGTGGTTCTTCTTCGAGACCTTGGCAAAATGCTGGAGACCCTTTGTGGGCAGGCACTATGATCTGGCCAGGCAAATGTGCAATTACTGGGCCAATTTCATTGCCACTGGAGATCCCAATGGAAAAGACGCAGATGGCAGCGAAATGCCATACTGGGACTGCTATACGCCAGAGCATAGGACAGAAATGCTCTTCACGGCAGACGGACCTGTAGTAAGGATCAACCAAGAGTCCGAATTTACAAAGCTTATCATAGAACAGATCGGGGAAATGATCGGCAGGGGGTAAGGGCAGGGAGAATAATGTTAAGACACGGAATATGACATTGGGGGAAAGGAGTGATAGATCCATGCAGAATCATAGAAACGAAGCACTGGAAAGCCATGGAATCTTTTTTGACCCTGTGTATCTGCAGATGCGGCTGCACAGAGGGCCTGAAGGGATAGGCCCCAGGCATTTTGAGGAAGAACCAGGGGTGAAAGTGGAGGAGAACGGGGATGTGACCTTCTGCTTCTATGCCCCGGAGGCAAAGACCATGGAGGTGGCAGGATTCGGGAATAGCGCCATGACGGAAAAACGTCGCCCTATGAAAAAGGATGAGAAAGGGTATTTCCGGGCTACTGTACCTGGAATTCCCCCAGGATTTCATTATCATGAGTATTTTTGTGATGGGGTGAATGTGATAAATCCACAGGCACCGGTGGGATACGGGGCGCACAAGGCGGTAAATTTCTTTGAGAAGGAGGGGGATGGAGACTTCTACTTCCTGAAGGATGTACCTCACGGGGAGGTGCGCCTGGAATATTTCCCCAGCAGGGTCACCGGTCGGACCAGAGCCTGCTATGTGTATACACCTCCGGGATATGGACAGGAGGAAAACGCCAAATATCCGGTACTCTATCTGCAGCATGGCGGAGGAGAGAGCGAGAGTGGATGGATCTGGCAGGGGAAGGCCAATCTCATTGCGGACAATCTGATTGCAGCCGGAGAGTGCCCCAAACTGCTCATTGTCATGAACTGTCTGTACTGTCCAGCACCGGAGCCAGAGGAATTTCTGGCTGGAGATTTTGACAGGATGCTGCTTCAGGACTGTATGCCCTATATCGAGGGGAAGTATGCTGTGGACGTAGAAAAGCGGGCCATGGCAGGACTGTCTATGGGCAGCTACCAGACCATAATGACTACCTTAAATCATCTGGGAATGTTCCCCTATATCGGCATTTTTAGCGGTACCCCTGAGCGGCGGTGGTATGCCAAAGAGGACTACATGAAAGCCTTCGAGAATCCTGAGATCTTCAGAGAGCGGGTGAAGCTATTCTTTTTCGGGTATGGTGAACAGGAAGAGAGGATTGTCAACGGACTTAAGAAGCAGTTTGAAGAATTTCGAGAAAAGGGGATTCCCTATGAATGCTACACCTGTCCGGGCTATCACGAGTGGACAGTGTGGCGGAAGTGCCTGCGGGAATTTTTAAAGCATTTTCCCAGATCCCAAAGGGCAATTCCTGGATGACATGTGACAACAAATAAGAAGAACGGCATTGACGCCGTTGGCGGCATGGGGGTAAGTATGATAAAACGATTCAAAAAACTTTTTTCCGGGGACCGGGTATTTTACAGGAGGGTCATCACGCTGGCCCTTCCCATTGCGCTGCAGAGCCTGATTACCATCGGTGTCAATATGCTGGATACGATTATGGTGGGAACCCTTGGGGAGGTGGAGCTCTCAGCCACCTCCCTGGCCAATCAATTCATCAATATCTACCATATCTTCTGTATGGGGCTGGGTATGGGGGCGTCGGTGATGGTGTCCAGGTACTGGGGAATGCGGGAGAGTGAACCGGAAAAATCAGCCCAGGCGCTGAAAAAGACCATCTGCATTATGGTAAGACTGACGCTGGGACTGGCTTTGGCCTTTGCTGTGGCCACAGCTATCATTCCAGGTGCCATTATGGGCATGTACACCACAGAAAATGCCATTATCTCCCTGGGTATTATCTATTTTCAGTATTCCATTGTCACCTATTTCTTCCTGGGACTGTCTTTGGTCTGCACCATTGTGCTGCGCAGTGTAGGGCAGGTGAGGATGCCGTTATATGTGTCTATGGGAGCATTCTGTGTGAATATCGTGGCCAACTATGCCTTTATCTTCGGGAAGCTGGGGATGCCCCGGATGGAAATCGCCGGCGCAGCTCTGGGCACTCTCATCGCCAGGGTATTCGAGGCGGGCATGATCTGCGGCTACCTGTTCTTCAAGGATAAGGCCATCGGATTTCGCATTAGGCATCTGGGGATGAATACAGGAGATCTGGTGGGAGAGTATGTGCGCATCAGCATTCCGGTTTTGGTCAGTGACGGCATCCTAGCCATTGGCAACAATACAGTGGCCATGGTGGTGGGACATCTGGGAGTGGCCTTTGTGGCAGCCAACGCTATCACCAGTGTTACCCAGCAGATGAGTAATGTATTGACCCAGGGAGTGGCTCAGGCCGGGGCAATTGTCACTGGACAGACTCTGGGAGAGGGCGATCGGGAGAAAGCGCTTACCCAGGGCTACGCGTTTATGGGATTGGGCTTAAGCTTAGGGCTCTTTGCCGCTTTGGTGATCACTGCCATCAGCGGACCAGTGATCGGTGCCTACAATGTGTCTTCGGAGACAGCGGGGGTAGCCGGGCAGCTGATGGAGGCCATTGGACTGATCATGATTTTCCAGTCTACCAACAGCATTATGACCAAAGGCGTCTTAAGAGGTGGCGGAGATACCAAGATGCTGATGCTGGCGGACAATATTTTCCTGTGGGTGCTATCTATTCCCCTGGGGCTTTTGGCGGGATTTGTGTTGGAGCTTCCTGCGTTCTGGATTTACACCTGCCTGAAATTCGACCAGATCGCCAAAACAGTGTGGTGCGTGTTCCGGTTGAGAAGTGGAAAATGGATCAAGAAGATTTCTACGGGGAAGCAGAACGGAGCCACAGCTTAAGGCAAAAGCGTAGAAAAAGGAATAGAAGACGCATAAAATCCAATATAAGAAGGAGGAAAATAGAAATGAAAAAACAAGCCTTTAACCCGTACCTGCCTTCCTGGGAGTACATACCAGACGGTGAGCCCCATGTCTATGGAGATAGGGTCTATGTCTACGGCTCCCATGATTTCTACAATGGGTATGTGTTCTGCATGGGGGACTATGTATGCTGGTCTGCTCCTTTGGAGGATTTGACCGACTGGCGCTACGAAGGTGTGATTTACCCCAGAAACGAGGATCCGTTGAACAAGGAGGGCAAGGCCTGCCTCTATGCTCCAGATGTGACCCAGGGGCCGGACGGCAGGTATTACCTGTACTATGTGCTGGATAAACAACACATCGTGTCCGTGGCCGTGTGTGATACCCCTGCAGGACGGTATGAATTTTACGGTTATGTCCATTATCCAGACGGTACCAGGCTGGGAGATAAGGAGGGGGACGAGCCTCAGTTTGACCCGGCAGTGCTGACGGAAGGGGAAGTCACCTATCTCTACACCGGCTTCAGCGGCAGGTGGGACAAGGACCGTTCTGGCTCCATGGCGGTAGTGCTGGACGCAGATATGCTGACAGTGTTGGAATCCCCGGTGTGTGTGGTGCCAGGATATACCCACTGCCAGGGAAGTGGTTTTGAGGGGCATTCCTTCTTTGAGGCGTCCTCCATCCGGAAAATCGGAGATACTTATTACTTTGTCTATTCCTCTGAGGTGATGCATGAGCTGTGCTATGCCACCAGCAAACATCCCAGGGAGGGATTTGTGTACAGAGGTGTATTGGTAAGCAACTGTGATCTGCACATCGACCATGACAAGCCGGCAGACCTACCTATGGCCTATGGGGCAAACAATCACGGTGGCCTGGTGGGAATAAACGGCGAATGGTATATTTTCTATCATCGTCACACCAATGGCACCTGGTACAGCAGACAGGGATGTGCAGAGAAGCTGACTCTTTTAGAGGACGGAAGCTTTGCCCAGGCGGAGCTCACCTCCTGTGGCTTAAACGGCGGGCCCCTTGTGGGAAAGGGAGAATATCCTGCCCATATCGTGTGTCGTCTCTTTACAGATGAGCCCACAGGCCATGTGGGAGGTGACAAACAGCCCAGAGTCATGCAGGATGGCAGGGATGGGGATGAAGAGCCCGGATACATTGCCAATATTACAGATTCAGCTACGGCGGGATTCAAGTATTTTCACATGCAGGGGGTCACAGGGATCCGCATTACGGTGCGGGGCTATGCGGACGGTACTTTTGAGGTACGGACAAAATGGGACGGAGAAGTCCTGGCTCGTATTCCGGTGGTATACACCAATGTATGGGAGGACTACCAGGCAAAAATCGCTATGCCGGATGGTGTGCAGGCACTGTATCTGACTTACAGAGGGCGCGGGAAGGCCAGCTTGCTGTCCTTTGCTTTACTATAAAAGGGAAGAAAGGATGTATGAAAATGGAATATATTTATGAAATGCCAGCAGATATGATGGTGGAAAACCAACAGAGGGGAGAGGTCAGGAAATTTTTCTATGACACACAGACCTATGAGGGAGATGCCAGCCATCCCATGCACAAGGAGGCCTGGGTGTATCTACCCTACGGCTACAGCGAAAGCAACAAGTACAATGTACTGTATCTCCTTCACGGAGGCGGGGTAAATCAGGACTGGTGGTTTCAGGATTATCCTGATACGGTAACCATCCTGGACAATATGATGGCAAAGAAAGTATGTGCCCCTTGCATCATTGTGACTCCCACCTATTACCGGGGCGAAGAGGCAGACAAAAATATGGATATCACAGAACATTTCCAGTATGAGCTGCGCAGAGATCTGATCCCTGCTGTGGAGAGCGCTTTTTCCACCTGGACAGAGGGTGATGTCAGCCAGGAAAATCTGGTAAGGACCCGAAATCATCGTGCATTTGCAGGTCTGTCTCTGGGCTCCATGACCACATACCGGGCAGCTTTTTACAATAATTTTGACATATTCTCCTGGTATGGACCTTTCTCAGGCTGTTGCGGTCCCCAAGGAGAGCGGGATCCAGAGGTGGAGCGTATTCGAAAGACATTGGCCCAGGGAGAGGAAAAGGGGCTGAAGCTGGATTATCTGTTCTGCTGTAACGGGGATAAGGATATCGCTTATGAGGAACATAAAGAGATCATGGATAAGGCCCAAAAGGTCTGTCCCCAGCTTGTGAAAGGGCAGAATTATGACTTCTATACCATTCCCGGCGGCGTTCATGACATGAAGGCATGGCA
>CANRZC010000029.1 GCA_947644185.1 uncultured Acetatifactor sp. | reverse complement strand
CATCCAGAATCCTTTCCAACAGAGCCTCTTCCTCAATGCCGTACAACAGAAGATTATTCAATTCCGGATCCGTAAACAACTGCTCAATAGCCATCATGGCACGTTCAGGATTTCTGGAATTCTGGGGAATTGCCGTGGCATTGCCGAAGAAGCTTTGGGGATAAGCCACTCCTGTAATATCTCCCAGTACAATATTACCCACCTCCCAATCCGGATGCTCCTCCTTTATTTTCGCTTTGGAGCTCACATACTTTACCGGATTCATTCCATTGTGGAAAAGTGCAATCTTCCCGCTTTCAAAAGCTGCAATTCCGTCTGCGCTCAAATCTGCAATTCCACTCCGGGACCAATATCCCGCATCTGCCCATCTCTTTGCCAACTTCAGATCTTCCAACTGCTCTTCGCTTCCATAATAAATCCAGGGCTCAGAGGGATTATCATAGGGACATACCATACCGTATGCGCCGTCCAGGGAATAAGCGCTGGGCCGATTAACCTCCTGAATCAAAAAGGCAGTGTTGGCCATAGTGACCTCCATATCCGGTTCATTGTCCTTGATTCCCTGCATATAAGCCTCTATATTTTCCATACTGTCAGGAACAGGCAAATCATATTTTTTTCGCAAATCCTCCCTGTACATAAAATCGCCGCCGTCATATTCCGTGTACGTGGCAGGAATACAGTACAAATGACCGTCTATTTCCACCTGCGCAAGCAACTCCTCAGAAACAGCCTGTTTGAGACCTGCTCCATACACATCAATATACGCATTCAAATCCAGAAATGCATTCTTATCCACCAACTCCATAAAATTCAGCCATGGAGCCGTATAGATGAGATCACAGTCCTCTCCTCCGTTCAGTACCATCATATACTTATTGGTATAGTCTGTCCATGAAGTAAAATTGAACGAAATGGTAGCATTGATTTTTTCCAGCAGAATCTCATTGATTCTTTCTTCCACTTTCCCCATATCCTCCGGTTCGTCTCCCACAAAATAGCAGACCAATTCCACCTGCTGTGATGTGTCAACTGCAGAGTTCTCCGCGCTCTCTCCCTCTTTCTCATCCTCCTGCTTTACAGACTGTTCTGCTTCTGTCTGTGGTTTCTCGGACGATTGCTCTGACGCCCCGCTCTCCGAAGCCCCCTGCTTTCCGCATCCCCCCAGGATACTGCCCATAAGCATTGCCGCCGCAAGTCCTAACGCCGCCCACTTCATCTTCTTCCTCACTGTGTCTTCCTCCTTCTTTCTTAAACTGTCTTACTCTCTGTTTCTCCAGTTCCCTGACCTCCTATTTCATATGATTCCGCCTCCCAGTTACACGCGGAAACGAAATCATGGACGTCCTCCATTCCTGCACACTTAACCTTTCACCGCCCCCACCGTAATACCCGCCACAAAATATTTCTGTACAAAAGGATAGAACAGCAGCACCGGCCCGGTCACCAGTATGGCCATAGCCATCTTCACGCTCTCTGTAGGCAAATCACGAACCACAATATTTGCCTGATTCGCCAACTCATTCAGACTGTTGGCCTTATTCACCATATTATAGAGATAAAACTGCAGCGACCACGTATTTGACTTCGAGCTGAAGAGACTGGCCCGGTACCAGTCATTCCAATACCCCAGCGCCAGCATAAGCCCTATGGCGGCCAACGCCGGCTTCAACAGCGGCAGCACCACCCTGGCAAACATAGTGCCATAGCCCGCACCGTCAATCTTCGCCGCATCGCACAACTCATCCGGCACACTGCTGTAGATAAATGTCCGCATCAGCACAATCAGAAAAGGCGACAATACCCCCGGCATCCACTGGGCCGTCAACGTCCCTTTCAGCTTCAGCACCCCGCACATCATATAATAAAAAGGCACCAGCCCCCCGCTGAACATAGTGGTAAAATAAATCAGAAACGAAACCTGATTCCGGTAAGTGAATTCTTTCCTGGACAACACAAACCCCGTCAGCGCCACCAGAAAAAGCCCCACAATAGTCCCCACAGCCGTCACAACAATAGTCACCCGATAGCCGCTGAGTAAAGACACCGGATTCTGAAAAAGCGTCCTGTAAGCCTCTAGCGTAGGCTGTTTGGGAACCAGCGAAAACCCCTCTCTGACAATGACCGTATTGTTGGTGAACGACCCTGAGAGAATAATCAAAAAGGGCAGCACACAGACGGCGGAAATCAATAGTAACAGCGGATAAAAAATACCGTTAAATATCCTCTGAGATTTCAGACCGGGCCCCTTGTTTCTATTTTTACTCATACATTACCTGCCTTTCCATAGTCTGTCCCGCTTTCCTCAAAACAGCGCATACGCGGGATCTTTCTTCCTGATACAATAATTGGTGACCATCACAATGACAAACCCCACCACGGATTGATACAAACCCACGGCCGTGCCGATTCCATAATCCACATTGCTGATAGTGGCCCGGTACACATATGTGTCCAGAATGTCCGTTGTGGAAAACAAAAGCCCGTTATTGCCCACCAACTGATAGAACAGTTCAAACTGCCCCCTGACGATTCCGCCCAGAGAATAAATCAGCAAAATGATAAAAGTAGGCTTCACCCCCGGCAGAGTAATATAGCGGATCTGCTGGAAGACAGATGCACCGTCCACCTTTGCCGCCTCATAATACTCCTGACCGATTCCCGTAATAGTCGCCAGATACACCACCGTACCATACCCCAGACCTTTCCAGATATTGAAAAAGATAATGATAAAAGGCCACCAGGCGGCATTGGTATAAAAATCCACAGGCTTTCCCCCAAAGACATTGACAATAATATTGTTAAAAAGCCCATGCTCATAATGGAACAGATTGTAGGCAAATACATTCAGAATCACATAGGACACAAAATAAGGCATCAAAATCAAAGTCTGATTCACCTTTTTAAACCACTTCCCCGTGAGCTGGCTGATAATGATAGCCACCGAAACCTGACAGAGATTTCCCAGGACAATAAATGCCAGATTGTAGAGTATGGTATTCTTCGTCAGCCGTCCCAGGGCCCCGGAGATGAAAAGGAACTCAAAATTCTTCAGCCCCACAAAAGGACTGCCCAACAGCCCGTCCTTAAAATTAAAGTCTGTAAAGGCAAAATAAATGCCCACCATAGGCAGATAATTATTCACCAGGAAAAAAAGAATCGCCGGCAGCAAAAACAGCCACAGAATTCTGTTCTTCTTCAGATCCTGCCAGAATCCCCCTTTCCCTTTCGGCTTTTTTAATCTCTTCTGTCCCATCCCATGTCCTTTCCCTGCCTGGCGGCAGCCCTGCTTCTTTTGATAAATAGATATTACCATCTCCCAGACAGATTGGCTCCATGACGAAACTACGAAAATAGGGAAAATACTACGCAAAAGGCGCAATCGAGTAGGGGAATGCCCTTCTCCACTACTCGCCGCGCGGCCCGCATGCCGCCTGGGCGGCAAATTTCCATATGCGGGCCTGTGCATAAAAAAAGAACGGCAGTTTCTCACCGTTCTCTCTTCGCTCCTGCAGGCTTCCTGAGTTACCCAATTTCCGCCCTCTCAATCACGCAACTATGGACCTTATCTCCCTTTTCCCTGTGATAACTGATTCCCACCAGCAGAATTTCCCCCACGTACCCCTCCAAAGCCTGGGTATAATGCCTGTCCTTAATCTGCTGTATGGCAGTGTGGGCGGACTTTTCATACTTTAGCTCTACCACAAGAGCCGGTTTCCCTGTGTGAGGCAGAGGCAGGAATACCACATCCGCAAAGCCCTGCCCTGTGGGCAGTTCCCGAATCATTCGATAGTCCTTTCTCGCGCTGTAATACGCAAGACCAATCGCTGCCCCCAGGGAATCCTCGTCATTGTAAGTCAGAATAGAGGCCACCTCCGTATGCGCCTGATCCAACGCTCTGGCTACCTTCTCCTCATCCCCTTTCAGAGTATCCTCCAAAAGCTCCTGGGATGCTTTCAGGACGCGCATGATCTCCGGCCAGCCTCCCACGCTCATGGCGTTCTCAAATTCTTCTATAATCTCCTTGTTGGGAATGAACGCCTCCCTTTCTCTGGAATCATACCCAAGATATCCCAGATGTATCAACAAGGTCAGCACATCATCCTTGACGCTGAAATTGCGCATATCATTTTGAAAGCTGCGGGTGTTCACCCTGACACGTCCACCGCCCAGCATATGCACCATATCTGCCCGGAGCCCATCAAAATCCATGTCCATATAGATTTTCAGCGCATCATATATTTCCGTGGAAGTCCAGTAATTGGAAAACTTATGGCGGCGAAGGGCCTCTACTACTGATTTCGGATTGTACACATGACTAAAATTGGTAAAGGTATATCCATCATACCAACTACTCATCTCCGCAAAATCCATACCAGACCCTCTGCAGAGGCCTTCTACCTCTGTCTGCGTAAATCCCGTATATTCCTCCAAAATATCCTGATCTGTCATGGAATATTCAATGAACATATTTAAGGCTGAGTGCAGACCATACTTCTTCACCGGCAGGATTCCTGTCATATAGGCCAGTGCCACATAGGGTTGATCCTTTAAAAGATTCCGCAGGAAATCCAGATACTGCTTCTGCAACTGTTCCGACTCCTGCCGCTCACGCATGACACAGTCCCATTCATCAATCAAAATGATAAATTGCCGACCTGTTTGCGCATATATCTCCCGCAGCGCTCTGGCAAGCCGCATATCCGGTCTGTCCAGGATCCTGCCATATGCTCTCTTAAGATCCTCCACCACTTCCCGCTCCAGATATTCTGTTATCTTACCAGAATCCGCCTCAATCAGAAACTGCTGCATATTCAGGGAAATTACATCATAGCGGTTGAGGTGCTCTTTGAATGTCTCGTCCCTTTCTATCTGAAACCCCTGAAACAGCCCCGCTGAGTCACAGCCGCAGCTATAGTAGGCGGCAAGCATCTGAATTGCCATAGACTTTCCGAAACGCCTGGGCCTGCTGACACAGAAATACGCCTGCTCCGTATTCAGATATCTGTTCGTACAGGCAATCAGCCCCGTCTTATCCACATAGATTTCAGAGCGCACAGCTCTTTGGAAGCCCTGATTTCCCGGATTCAGATAGATTCCCATCTGCCGCACCTCCCATTTTTCTTTTTACTTTTTATTATAATGGAAAAGGCCGGTAAATACAATATTTTCAGTCAAACAGCTCTAATTGCCGATTATGCTTGTATCAGCCACTCCAGTATGGTATCATAGCGTCATAGTGCGAGGGGTATCAAAATGGAAAATAGCGGTATCAAACCAATTGTAATAGAAGAAATCCGCCAGCTGGCGCGAAAATATCAGATTGACAGAGTGATTTTATTCGGCTCAAGAGCCCGGGGGGACTATAAGCGGGTCAGCGATATTGATCTGGCGGTTCAAGGAGGCGATATTGCCAGATTTGCCCTGGATGTAAAAGAAGAAACCTCTACCTTACTTCAGTATGATATTGTGGACCTAGACAGTTCCATCCAAAAAGAATTGAGAGCCTCTATAGAAAGCGAGGGAGTCGTATTATATGAAAAAATATGATAATTTCTGTGCCGCTTTCACCAATCTGGCGGACATATACCACTACCAGGAGCCCTATGACAATGTAACCATGACCGGCCTGGTAGGTCTCTATTCCATCTGCTTTGAACAGGCATGGAAAATGATGAAAGAAATTCTGGAACAGCATGGATATGAGATCGCCGCAACAGGTTCGCCGAAACTGATTATCAAAACAGCCTATCAGTCTTCTATGATTCTGGATGAGGACATGTGGCTGGCGGCACTGCAAGCCAGAAATAATGTTTCCCACTCCTACAATAGCGAAATTGCTCTGGATATCATCAGACAGACAAAAGAACACTTCTTTGGGCTTTTTGACGCCCTGAAAAAAACAATAGAAGCCAACTGGCTGGAGTAAAGCACTGACCAGGAGCTTCTACCGCCATATAAAAGCATCAGCCCGGTTGCTCTCCATCTTCCGCTCCGTGATCTTATCAAGTTCCGTCACCTGCCCACACAACAGCGGCCCGGCCGGGTCGTATGCCTGAAGATTGCGGCAACGGGTGGCCTGGCTGTGGTTGGCATAGCAGTACGCGCAGCCGTTCTGGCAGGTATTGTAGAGCCCGATGTCGATACTGGCCGCGCAGCCGCAGGCAGAGCGCTGGTTCTTGTCCTTTCCTATGTCCAGAGCGCAGCCCAGGAGCCTAGATACAAGCCTGTCGTCAATACAGCGGGCATGGTCTATGCCAAAGGCCTCCAGGTCGATGTCCTCCGCGCAGGTGTCTATGGCAAGCTTATGGGCATGGGCAATGTCGGCAAAGCTTTCCGCCAAAGTCTCTTTCTCGTCCCGGGACAGCCCGCGGATCTCTTTCTCCCGAGCTGCCCCCGCAATCTTCGGATACAGGTCGATAAAGCTTATAGTGACCTTTTCCGTATAGTCCCACAGCTCATCCGCAAGATATCCAAACCTTTCCCTGTGCCAGTCCAGAGGATACCTGCCATTGACAATGACAGGGTCATATCTCCATATGACCCTGTGCCTGCCCAGCCGCTGTGACAAACGCCTGAAAGTTTCTATCCTCTCCTCCAGAGACGGAAGATTTGCCTCCATATCTCTCCCATATGCATTCAGCGTGAACTGAAAGTAATAGGCATAGCCCTCCAGCCGCCCCAGCTTTTCCAGCATAGGCGCCGGATTCTTGCTCCAAAACACAATGCAGTCCACCACCTCCGGCGCCAGGCTCACCCGGCTAATCTGGTGTGGGTTCATGGGGTTTCTCACATATGCATACCCCTCCTCTATCCTTTTCAGGAGCCAATCGGAAAAGAATGCCGGTATGTCGGTTCTCCTGCTCACGCTGATGATCATGGCCTCTCCTTTCTTTTGAGATCGCTTCCTGTATTCTGAACGCCTCATCCTATAAGGCTTTCCCGCTTCCGGCACAACAGTTCAGACAGGTCACTTGTCCTCTCAGTCCCGCTTCTCCAGCCTGGACTTCGCCACCTCTTTCACAATATACTGAATGGCCACGAACAGCAGCGCCGCCACAGGCCAGATGAAAGCCGTGTGCCTCCAGTCGTCCAGATACAGGCCCAGCCCCAGAAACAGCGCGGTCACCAGGCACCAGTACACTGCGGGGAAGAAAGAGGTCTTCTTGTGCAGCGCCTTTTCCTCCACCGTATAATCCCCCTCCTGCAGAAGCTTGTCAAAGCTCCCCTGGATGCTGCCGGACCACACGAACAGCACTACCGCCACAGCCACCATGAAAAGCAGCACTCCCGAACAATAGATGTAAATCATATCCCCCGCCGAAAAAGCTGCCGCCACCATCAGGGGCACCACACCGATGATACACAGGGTAACCCCGGCCACCACGCAGAAGCGGTACCGTGCCTCGAACTCCTCTTTTCGCTTCCTGACAATTCCCTCCACACCATACTGCAGTGCCAGAGTTTCTTTCTCCAGATACCGGTACTTCTCCGTGCGCATGTCGGAGAGAATCAAAATTGCCACGCCGATGGCCACCAGCACCAGCAGAATCACCATCCCTAATCCCCCTGCCATGTCCTCGCTCATAGCCGATGCCCCGGGGACTCCTGCGTCCCCGCCGTACTCCGCCAGGCCGCTCATGACAATCATGGGAATTGGAGAGAGGACGCACAATCCCGCCCCAAAGGCAATCCGCCCTGCCAGCTTCTTTACCAGGTCCATGAAGCCGTTGGCCTCCTCCAAAGACACTGCCCTCTCCTTTCTTCCCTCATAGACATCCTCCGTCTCCGAGGGCAGCTCTTTCTCCACATCGTCTTTCAATAGATAATCCGTGCTGACCCCAAAGAGACCGCTCATAGCGATAATCTTGTCAATGTCAGGAATGGAGGCGCCGCTCTCCCATTTGCTCACGGACTGTCTGGAGATGTTCAGCTTCTCCGCCAGTTCCTCCTGTGACCATCCGTTTTTCTTCCTCAGTGCCATAACCTTTTCTGCCAATATCATATCTTTTCCTGCCGCTTTTTGCAGCTTTTCCTTTCCGCACGCTCCGTGCCTGCTTTTCTCTTGTGACAGATAAGATGTCAGCCTGTTACCTTTCATAGGCTGCCTCTGCCCTCATGAGATGCTGCAAGCATAGCAAAAACGCCGGTTGACAACTACCAATTGCGCCTGGAAATTTGTCAACTGGCAGTTGCAACTTATTCAAACTGCGCCGCATACAATTTATAATAGAATCCTTTTCGCTCCATCAGGCTCTTATGGTTCCCCTGCTCCACAATATCTCCATGGTCTACTACCAATATGTGATCAGCATGTTGAATGGTGGAGAGCCTGTGGGCAATTACAAAACAAGTCTTGTCCTTCATCAGCTCCCGCATGGCCTTTTGGATCTTTCGCTCTGTGCTGGTGTCCACATTGGAGGTAGCCTCATCCAAAATCAGCATTTTCGCGTCGTAGAGCATGGCTCTGGCAATGGTGAGCAATTGCTTCTGTCCCTTGGAGATATTCCCTCCGTCCTCGCTGATGACTGTGTCATATCCTCCTGGCAGGCGCATGATAAAGGGATGAATGTAAGCAGCCTTGGCCGCTGCCACCACCTCCTCCATGGTGGCCCCCTCTTTGCCGTAGGCGATATTGTCAAAGATAGTCCCCTTGAATACCCAGGTATCCTGCAGCACCATTGCATAAGCGCCCCGCAGACTCCTTCTGGTATAATCTCTGATATCCCCGCCCTCCACCAGGATTTGGCCCCTATCCACATCGTAAAAGCGCATCAGCAGGTTAATGATAGTGGTCTTGCCAGCTCCGGTGGGACCTACGATGGCCACCATCTTCCCGGCCTGGGCCAACAAATTCAGGTCATGGATTATGGTCCTGTCCTTATCATAGCCAAAATATACATGCTTCAGCGCCACATTGCCCTGGACTCCGGTGAGTTCTGCCGCACTTGCCCTGTCCGCCAGCTCCTCTTCCTCGTCCAGGAGAAGAAACACTCGCTCCGCTGCTGCCAGCGCGGAATACAGCTCATTGGTAATATTGGCGATTTCGTTGATAGGGCCTGAAAATTTCCGGGAATACAGCACGAAGGAGGATATCTGCCCCAGTGTAATATTCCCCAGCATATACAGAAAGGATCCAAACATGGCGATCAGGCACAAGCCCAGATTGCTGATGAAGTTTACCGTGGGCCCCATGGTGACGCCATAGTATTCTGCGTCGTAATAGGCCTCTGCCGCATTCTGGTTGATGGTGTCGAACCGCTCTGACACCCGGTCCTCATAGGCGTAAGCCATGATTGTCTTCTGCCCGGAAAACATTTCTTCCACAAAGCCGTTCATAATGCCATAGCTTTTGGAGCGCTTTGAGTACCTGGGCTGGGTGAGCCCCCGCATCCTGGCAGTGTAGATCACCGCTGCCGGAATGGTCACCAGCACCATCAAAGACATGGTGGGAGCAATATATATCATCATGGCAAGAGAACCCACCACTGTCACAATACTGGTCAATATCTGCACCACATCCGTGGCAAGGCAGGTGCTGACTACATCGATATCATAAGACACCCTGCTGATAATGTCCCCGGCCTGGTTCCTGTCAAAATACCCCACAGGCAGCCGCATCAGCTTGTCAAACACATCTCTGCGCATCTTCCTGGCAATCCACTTGCTGACGCACATCATAATCATGTTGATACAGACTGTGACCACAGAGGACAGGACATAGCACAACAGCATCCGCTTCGCGTAATAATACACCTGGCCAAAATCCACCTTCCCTGCTCCTGCCGACGCGGCATTGATGGCAGAGCCTGCCATGCTAGGCCCCAGCAGCGCCAGAATATTGCTCACAAAGCACAAAAGAATAATCACTGCCAGCAGCCATTTATATTCTCCAATATAGCGCAAAAGCCTCTTTAGCGTCCCCTTTGTATCCTTCGGCTTTTTCCGCACTGTTTCTCTCGATGCCATACTTCTCTCTCCTCACCCAGAATCAAAATTTGCCGCAAGCCCTAGACGGCCCCGCGTCCATACCAGTGATCGCCCCCACCTGGAAGAATGCCCGCTCTCCGGGCATTCTTCCGCGTGAGACTGGCGCGTCAAGCGAACTTGTTCGCTCACAAGCCTAGAAGTTCTTAGGCATCGTACTTTGATGCCTTAGAACTTCTTCTCACGCTTCTCACGCTACGTTTCCATCTGCACCCGATAGATCTCCTGGTAAACAGGACAGTCTGCCATCAGCTCCTCATGGGTCCCATGGCCGATTATTTTTCCTTCCTCCAGCACAATAATATCATCCAGGCTCATAATAGAGCTGATACGCTGGGCCACGATAATCGTGGTGGTATCTCCGTGGTGCTCTCTGATGGCCCTGCGCAGTGCGGCGTCTGTCTTGTAGTCAAGTGCACTGGAGGAGTCGTCCAAAAGCAGGATCTCCGGCGCTGCCGCCAGGGCTCTGGCAATCAAAACCCTCTGGCGCTGTCCTCCGCTTAAATTTGCCCCCCGCACCACGGCCCGGTGCTCATAGGTATCCTCATATTCCGCAATAAACTCACGGGCTCTGGCATCATCTGCCGCGGCATTCATGGCCTCCCCGGACACATCCCGGCCAAAGGAAATATTCTCCCGCAAGGTATCCGCAAAGATCACATCGTTTTGAAACACCACCCCGAACTTCCGGTGCAGCTCATCCTTGTCATAGGTGCGCACATCCCTGCCGTCCACGAAGACGCCGCCTTCGTCCGCGTCATAGAAGCGCATAAGCAAATTCAGAATAGTGGTCTTCCCACACCCGGTGGCGCCTATGATCCCTAAGGAGCCTCCTTTTTTCATGGAAAAGGTAATGTCATCCAGGCATTTCTGCCGCCCCATCCCGTCAAATTTGTCCGCCGACACCTCCCCAAAGGTTTCCCCGTAATGAAAGCCCACATGGTCGAACACTATGTAATCCTTCTGGTCTGTGTGGGCTGCTTCCTCCAAAGGAATGGGCAGCAGCTCATCCGGGGCGTGCACCACAGCAGCGATTCTGGTGGCTGACGCATTGGCCTTTGACATCATCATAAATACCCGGTTCAGCCCCATGACGCCCATGGATATCATATTAAAATAAGTGAGAAACGCCAGAATGACCCCCGGCTTTGTCACGCCGCCATTCACCCTGACTGCCCCTACTATCACCACAATGGTCAAGCCCACATTGAGCACAAAGGTCATCAAAGGCCCCGGCAGTGCCATCACAATACCAGCCTTGATATCCTTCCCCGCCATCTGCTCATTGGCCTCCCCAAAGCGGCGCATCTCATAATCCTCCTTGGAAAGTGCCTTCACCACCCGGATCCCTGTGATATTCTCCCGCATAATCCGCACAATATCATCCACGCACTGCTGCACTCTCTCATAGAGGGGAATCCCCTTCCAGGACACCCACACCACCAAAGCTATCATAATGGGGGCCAGGATACACAGAATGGAGGCAAGCCCCACATCCATAGTCAGCGTGATCCCAATGCCTCCCAGCAGCAAAATAGGCGCCCGCACCCCCATGGCCTGAAAGCTGCGGATGAAATTCTGCACATTGTAGGAGTCAGAGGTCATACGGGAGTTTAAGGAGGGCAGACCGAATTCATCTACCTGGTTCCCCGACAGTCCCAATGACTTCCAGAACAGGTCTCTGCGGATCTCATAAATACTCTCCTTTGCTACCTTCGTAGAAATCCGGTTGGCCTTTACATTGGTCTGCCGCACGAAGACAGCCAGCGCTATCATCACAGCGCCCCACAGGAAAAGCAGGGTTCCGTCCTGCTTTGGCACCACATTATCCACCATATGCTCCAAAACATAGGGGAGCATCAGCTCCCCCAAAGCAGCTATGGATTTGATAGTCATGGCCACCACAATCAGCACCCGATATTTTTTGAGATAAGAAAATATAAATTTCATCAGATTATTCCTCGCCTAATGATAATCCACCTCTATCAGACACAAGCCCGCCGCAGGGGCTGTAGGACCGGCCTTCTGCCGGGCGGAGGCCTTCAGCGCCTCCTCTATCTCCTCTGGCGTAATCCGACCATATCCCGCCTCCAGCAGCACGCCCACCATGATACGCACCATGTTCTGCAGGAACCCATTTCCATGAAATGTAAAATACAGATACTCTCCCTCTCTTGTGATCTGGATTTTATCCACATGCCGCACAGTAGACTTCTTCATCCGGGGATTGATGCAAAAATTCTTGAAATCATGCTCTCCCTTTAAAAGCTCCGCTGCCCTCTGCATCCTTGCAAGCTCCGGTCTCTCCTCCAGCCTCAGGCAATATTTTCTGTCGAACACCGACTTTACCGCGCCCTCCTGGCAGGTATACCGATAGGTCTTGCCTGTGGCATTGTAGCGGGCGTGAAACCTGGGAGAGGCCTCCTTTACCTCCCGCACAGCAATATCCTCCGGCAGATACCGGTTCATATAATCCCGAATCTCCACACAGGACATCTCTGTCTCCAACCAGGCATTGGCTACCATGCCCTTGGCATGGACGCCGGCATCGGTGCGTCCCGCGCCTATGACCTCAGTCTCCTTCCCACACATGAGCTGCAGCACATGCTCCAGCTTTCCCTGAATGGTATTCTTCTCCGGCTGCCGCTGCCATCCATAGTAGCGGCTCCCATCGTATTCCAGCAAAAATCTGAAATTCTTCATGTATTTTCTCCCATCTGACGAAAATGCCTTCCTCTGTCCTTCTATTATAATGTAAGATTCCACAGAAAGCAAACAGATTTGTCCTATGGCAATATATGCTCTAATGACTTCTTAATCGCGAGTCGACGCTATGCGACTCCCGACTTGTAAAATCAGATGGTTTATGATAGTACCCGAGTTTGCCACTTGGAGAGACAAACAGAAAAATTCAGACGGATTTTTCTTTATTCATAAGGCGACAGGG
>CANRZC010000028.1 GCA_947644185.1 uncultured Acetatifactor sp. | reverse complement strand
ATAGCATATGCATTTTCTGATTGCAATATTAATATTAATTTCCTGTAGAAGAAATGAAAGGATTCGTAAAACTCTTAATCAGGGTGTCCAGGGTTCGAGCCCCTGATGGCGCACTGGAAGGACTACTGTTAGGACATATAAGTCATGAGGACGGTTCTCTACAGGAACTCAAACACGCCCAGACATGGCTCAAAATAAACTATATAATTGTCTACAAGTACACTGACTCCATATCTTGCCTTATAATAACACAGAGAGGCATTCAGGAACTCTTCTGTTACATTCAGATATTCAGCCGCCTCGAAAATGCTGCTGCAGTTATGCCTGTAAGCGTCTATGATGCCCATGAGCCCCACCAGCCTGTCATATGCATGAATACGGCCCCGAAGCTCTTGCTTTCGATTGGATACGGAGGACTGATCCAGGATATCTCCTGTTCCTGTATAATAATGGCCCAACTCTTCTGCCATAACGCATTTCTTTTCCACTTCCGTAAGGCCTTTTTTGATGGCAATTCGGTTCCCCTTAATGCGGCCCTTGCTTACTGGAAGATCTTTTTCCTTTGTGATAAGATTTTGCTGGTCTGCTTCCATAAGCAGATCCTCATATGTGATCAAGCTATCATCCCCTTTGTAACAAACTTATCTTTTGCATCATTTTGCCCTTAGGGCTGGAATTTTTAAAAGTCCTCGGCATCCATAATGTCCTCTTCCAACTGCTTCAGATCCTCTGGAGCGCCTGCATAGTCCTCGGCGTGCGCGGCGTTGACATAGCTCGTATCCTCCCGGAGAGCCATGGAGATAAGCTTCCCTTCGGCCTTCTGGTCCTGCATGGACCGTTCCCATTCCTTTAAGAGGGTGAAGTCCACCATTTCCTTGCCGTGGGAATCCAGAACACGGTATTTTTTGATATGATCTATTTCATCATATGCAAGAACAAATTCCGTATCAGGATAGACGCCGTATATATCATTGACAGACACTTCCAGGATTTCACACACCTCAAATAAGATGTCAATGGTAGGACAATTTGCACCAGTTTCCCAATTGGAGATTCTGGAAGGTACTACCCCTAACTTTTTTGCGAGTTCCTTTTGGCTCATTCCCTTTGCCTCTCGATATTTCCCAATATTTTTTGAAATATTCTTTCTGATAGCATCGACTTCCATAAGGCATCCTCGCTTTCCTAAATTGATAGTAGCACAGGCATATTGAAAAAGCAATAAAAAAATCAGAAAATCTGAAAAAGTATATTGACAAAACAGAAATTTTGATATATGATATAGAAAATCAGAAATGCTGGTTCAAACAATCAAATATTGATTGGTGAGTGCCAAAGCAAACAGGGAGGTGGAAACATGGAATCGCAGAAATTCAAGGATGTGCTGATGACCGTCATGGATGCCGTATATCATTTTGAGGTTCCAGAGGATGCCGGAGAGGAATATATGATTTGGCAGAAAACCGGAGGGCATTCGTTATATGCGTCAGATACCCGGTGCTGTACAGTGAGTATGTTCCAGGTAGATCTGTACACAGGGCAGGAATTCTCGGATACAGTGGACAGGATTCTGGAGACACTGGAAGCCAATGATATCTCCTTCCAAGAGCCGGAGCCCCATTTTGACCCGGATACAAAGAAACTCAAGTACATCATAAAGTGCGAGGCAGTGTAACGCTGGGAGGAAAGACAGACAGAGCCGCAGAGCTGTGGAGGGGGAGTGGGCGGGGGTGGGGACAGGGCCAGAAAGGGGATTCCCAGCGCAGGGCAGCAGATCTGAAAACAGGAAAGGGGGTGAGAGGACATGACATAAGGATATCTACCCAGGAAATAGCTAACAGTTTCAAAACAACAATCACTTAAAACACAAGGAGGAAGAAAGAGATGGCAGCGTTTGGAGCAAAGTATTTAAGATTTTCAAAGATTGTAAAAGAGGAGAGCGGGAAGCTACCCACATATGATGCAAAGGTGGTAACCCTGGGCGGCCTGGTAAAGGCGGATCTTACCATCAATTACGCCAGCGGAGAGATGTATGCGGACGATAAGCTGGCGGAGAGGGTGGAGGAATTCATCAGCGGAAGCCTTGCGGTGGAGGTAGACGAACTGGAAAATGAGGAGGCCAGCCTTGTCTATGGAGCAAAGATCAATGAGTCTGAGGAGAAGGCGGACAATTCGGCGGACAGCGCCCCTTACGGCGGACTGGGGTATTACAAGACCCTGACAAAGAACAAGGTCAGATACTGGCGGGGATACTATTACCCGAAGGTCAGAGCAACCCTGGGCAATGACAACGCCGCCACCAAGTCGTCCAGCATCACACTGGCAACCACGCCGATTACCTTTACTGTCTTTGAGCCGGAAAACGGGGACTGGAGATATATGAAAAAGTTCTCATCCGAGGCGGAGGCAAAAGCATGGATCGACGGAAAGCTGGGAGAGACAGCAGGCACACCAGAAAGCGGGACGGAGGGCTAACCCATGCTGTGCAGGTACACAAAGGCAAATTTTAAGGGAAAGACTATGCACCTTGCCTATACGGTAAACGCCATGTTTCTCATCACCGACATGCTGGAGGACGGCGAGGAGATTATGGACATCTTTGAAGGCAAAGGAAAAGAAGGGTTTCGGAGGCTTTGCAGTGCAGTAAGTATTCTTGCTGCCTGCGGAGCCCAGGCAGCGGAGGCGGACGGCCTGCCCCGGACGATGGTGCCGGAAGCAGAGGAGCTCTGCGCCTGTATGCAGCCGGCAGAGTATGTGGACATCAGAAGAGAGACCATGAGGGCGGTACTTTTGGGATATGGGCAGGAAATTGCCAATGAGGAAGAAGAGATAGACGAGGGCCTGGCAGAACTGGAAAAAAAATAAGGCCCGTCAGGGCGGCCGTGTTAAACATGGCCGTCCTGGCGGGGTTATCAGTGACCGAGGCCATGATGTGCGCACCGGGTTTATTGTTTGACATGGTGAAGCTGAAAGCCCGCCAGGGTGGATGGAGAAAGGAATGGGAGGAGGATTGAGGATACCAGGAAGTCATACGATCGACAAAGGGCTGGGCCTATGCGGATGGTCGTTGGAGAAGCTGAAAAAGATAAAGGAAGCTCTTGAGCGGCACAAGAGCACGGGAGACAGAACAATGCGATGGGGACGATTGGCATAAGAGCAGAAGGATGGCATGAATATAAGGATCTGGCGATGAGAACGATATAATTGGAAAGTGGGCAGGAAATTGCCGATGGGGATGGAGAGGTGGACAGGGGCTTGACAGAACTGAGAAAAATAAAGCCCGCCAGGCCACTGTGGAAATGTGGCTGTTCTGGCAGGGGTATCGGTAACTAAGGTCATAATGTACCTATCAGGTTTACTGTTTGATATGGTAAAGCTGAGAATCTGTCAGGGTGGAGGAAGGAATGGGAAAAATATTGAGGCTACGGGTAAGTGTCCAGATGGATCCTATACTGCTCTAGTGCGGCAACATATTCATCTAGATCGGAAGCAGCTTCGATAGCAGCTTCCAGTTCGCGCGATTGTTCTTCCCACTGTCGCCATTGCTCATCTCGTTGCCGATTGTGCTCTTCTTCCCATTGCTTAAATTCCTGATGGTCCTTCTCTATTTCTGCCATTGAGACATTGTTTTTCTGTATTAAGCGATCTAAGCGTTCAATGTCCCGTTTCCGCTTGAATTTGCGGATAGCTCTTATGATATCACGAACAGCAAGAACAGGAATTGCAAAGAATAAAAGGATAAAAAACAGTGAACCGTCTATAATAAGCATAGCACCACCTCCTATTATTAGGATACAGGAGCGTAGTAGAAAAGTCAATGAGGAGGAAGAGATGGCCACAAAAACGATAAAGACAAAACTGGAGGTATCTGGGGATAAAAAATATCGTGAGAAGTTGAAAAAAGTAAATGCGGAGCTTGAGCAACTCAAAAGTGCGAGAGACAGGACAACGTGATGGGGTACCGGAATAAGAGCAGGATGATTACATAGGCGCAATAAGATAGGTGACGAAGGCGGTACAATTGGGAAATGGGCTAGATTGTCAATGGGGATAAAGAGGTGGACAAGGGACTGACAGAACTGAAAAAAGTAAAGCCCACCAGTGCCACTGTGTGAAACGTGTCTATTTTGGTAGGCTTATCGGTAGCTGAGGCAAGGACGTGCCGGTTGGGTTCATTGTATAAGATAACGAAGGTGAAAAAACATCAGGGGAAAAGGGACAGAAGGTGTATTGGCTATCAGAGATCCAATAGCGCGGCTTGCTCAGCAAGAAAACGTTCTACTGCAGCACTACGTTCATCCGGATCTGAAGCAGCTTCTATCGCAGCTTCTAATTCACGTAGGTGCTTATCTTCTTCTTCTCGTCGCCGATTGTGCTCTTCTTCCCATTTCTTAAATTCCTGATAGTCCTTTTCTATTTCTGCCATTGAGGCATCCCTTTCCTGTATTAAGCGGTCTAAGCGTTCATTGTCCCGTTTCCGTTTGGATTTGCGGATAGCTCTTATGATATCACGAACAGCAAGAACAGGAATTGCAAAGAATAAAAGGATAAAAAACAGTGAACCGTCTATAATAAGCATAGCACCACCTCCTATTATTAGGATACAGGAGCGTAGTAGAAAAGTCAATAGAAGGAGGAAAATATGGCTACAAAAACGATAAAGGCAAGGTTGGAGATATCTGGGGATAAGGACTATCGTGAGAAGCTGAAAAAAGTAAATGCGGAACTTGAGCAACACAAAAGTACCTTAGGACAACTGACAAAAAAATATAAAGAGAATCAAAATAGCCAGGAAGTTTTGTCTCAAAAAGCGGAGCAGATGAATACTGTATTTGCCCTACAAAAAGAGGCACTGGATCTTACTGCTGGGGGCCTTAAGAATGCACAGAAGGAACAGGAGCGATATGTTTCACAGATCGATAAATTAAAGCATGAGATAGAGGCAAAGAGAACAGCCCTAAAGCAACTGAACAAAACCAAGGACGAAGCAAAGGAGAAGCAGACAAAGCTTAATAAAGAAATTAAGGATTACGAAGCGCAACTGAAAGAAGCCAATAAGAGGAATGACGAAGCTTCTAGGGTTGTGGACGAATGGGCTAAAAAGCATGATAAGGCCCAGAAGGCAGTAAACGATACATCAGCCCAGATCGCAGAGTATGAGAAAAATCTGAAAGAAGCAGACAATAGTACAGACGAATGCACAGAAAGTATTGAAAGATACGAAAAAGAAGTGCAAACAGCTTCTGACGAACAGGAGCACTTTAACAAGAAGATAGACGACTCCGAAGCTGTGGCAAAGAGCCTTGCAATATCGCTGACTGCATCAGGTTTGAAGGGAAAGATCAGTGACGTAGCAGATGCAATCAAGGAATGCATAAAGGCATCAGCGGAATTTGAGACAGCGCTGGCAAAGGTTTCGACCATAGCGGCCGCAAACGGTGGAGACATGGATGCCATGAGAAAAGAGCTCATGGCCCTGTCAAACGAGACAGGCCAGTCCGCGGTAGAGCTGGCGGAGGTTACATATGGCGCCCTGTCCGCAGGCATGGACACGGCAGAAGCGGTAGATTTCGTCTCAAAAGCCACGAAATTGGCCACAGGAGGATTCACAGACAACGCCACCGCTGTAGACGTTCTGACCACTGTTCTCAATGGGTACAACATGGAGTTAGACAAGGCCGGAGAGGTGTCGGATTACTTAATTGCCACACAGAATCTGGGGAAGACCACAGTAGGTGAGCTGGCAGGTTCTTTGGGGGAAGTGCTCCCTGTGGCGGCAGCGTACCATGTGGAGATGGACAATCTGTCCAGCGCTATGGCGATTTTGACAGGGAATGGCATCGCTACGGCGGACAGCACGACTTATCTGAAATCTATGCTAAATGACCTGGGCGACAGGGGAAGCGCGGTTTCGAAGACCTTGATAGAGAAGACAATAGGAGCGTAGTAGAAAAGTCGGAGATATTCGGAGATAAGGAATATCGTGAGAAGCTGAAAGAAATAAATAAGGAACTTGAGCAGCATAAAAGTGCGAGAGACAGGACAACGTGATGAGGTACCGGAATAAGAGCAGGATGATTACATAGGTGCAATAAGATAGGTGATGAAGGCGGTACAATTGGGAAATGAGCTAGATTGTCAATGGGGATAAAGAGACGACAAGGGCCTGATAGAACTGAGAAAAATAAAATCCACTAGGGCCACTGAGGAAACGTGGCCGTTCTGACAGGGGTATCGGTAGCTAAGGTCATAATGTACATACCAGATTTATTGTTTGACATGGTGAAGCTAAAAGCCAGTCAGAGCAGTTGGAAAAAGGAGCGGAAGGTGTATCGGCTACCAGTGCTTCAATAGTTCCGCTCGCTCGGTAATGAGTCGATTTAGCGCAGCACTACGTTCATCCGGATCGGAAGCAGCTTCGACAGCAGCTTCTAATTCACGTATGCGCTGGGAATATTCTTCTCGTCGCCGCTTATTCTCTTCTTCCCATTGCATAAATTCTTGATAGACCTTCTCTGCTCTTGCCATTGAGGCATCACTTTCCTGTATTAAGCGATCTAAGCGTTCATTGTCTCGTTTCTGCTTAAATTTACGGAGAGCTCTTATGATATCACGAATAGCAAGAACAGGAATTGCAAGGAATAAAATGGTAAAAAACAATGAACTATCTATAATAAGCATAACATCCCCTCCTATTTTCATAATACATGAGCGTAGGAGAAAAGTCAATGAAAGGAAGAAAAATGGCCATAAAAACGGTAAAGACTAGGCTGGAGATATCTGGAGATAAGGAATATCATGAAAAGTTGAAAAAAATAAATGAGGAACTTGAGCAATATAAAAGTACCTTGGAACAACTGACAAAAAAATATAAAGAGAATCAGAATAGCCAAGAAGCCTTGTCTCAAAAGGTAGGATATCTGAAAAAGGAATTTGTTCTGCAGAAAGAGGCATTGAATCTTACTTCTGCAGGTCTTAAGAATGCACAAGAGCAACAGGCTCAATATGCTTCACAGATTGATTCAGCAAAGCGTGGACTAAAGGAAGCCAAGGCAGAGCAAAAACAGCTAAACAAAACCACGGATGAAGCAACGGAGAAGCGAGCAAAGCTTAGTAAAGAAATAAAGAACTATAAAAAACAACTAAAAGAAGCGAGAAAGGAGAATAACAAAGCTTCTAAAGCTGTGGACGAATGGGAAAAGAAGCACGATAAGGCCCAGAAGACAGTAAACGATACATCAGAGAAAATCACAGAATATAAAAAATATCTGAAGGAAGCAAAGAAAAGCACAGACAAATGTGCGACAAGTATCGATAAATATGGAAAAGAGGTGAAAAAGGCTTCTAATAAACAGGGAGATTTTAGCAAGAAGATAGACGACTCCGAAGCTGTGGTAAAGAGCCTTGCAATATCGCTGACTGCATCAGGTTTGAAGGGAAAGATCGGTGACGTAGCAGACGCGATCAAGGAATGCATAAAGGCAGCGGCGGAATTCGAGACAGCACTGGCAAAGGTTTCGACCATAGCGGCCGCAAACGGCGGAGACATGGATGCCATGAAAAAAGAGCTCATGGCCCTGTCAAACGAGACAGGCCAGTCCGCGGTAGAGCTGGCGGAGGTTACATATGGCGCCCTGTCCGCAGGCATGGACACGGCAGAAGCGGTAGATTTCGTCTCAAAAGCCACGAAATTGGCCACAGGAGGATTCACAGACAACGCCACCGCTGTAGACGTTCTGACCACTGTTCTCAATGGGTACAACATGGAGTTAGACAAGGCCGGAGAGGTGTCGGATTACTTAATTGCCACACAGAATCTGGGGAAGACCACAGTAGGTGAGCTGGCAGGTTCTTTGGGGGAAGTGCTCCCTGTGGCGGCAGCGTACCATGTGGAGATGGACAATCTGTCCAGCGCTATGGCGATTTTGACAGGGAATGGCATCGCTACGGCGGACAGCACGACTTATCTGAAATCTATGCTAAATGACCTGGGCGACAGGGGAAGCGCGGTTTCGAAGACCTTGATGGAGAAGACAGGTTCTTCCTTCAGCAGCTTGATGGAGCAGGGATATTCTCTGGGAGATATCATGGAGATCCTGGGGCAGGCAGTGGATGGCGATAAGGCTGCGTTCAATGAGCTCTGGAGCAGCTCAGAGGCGGGAGCGGGGGCGCTGTCTCTACTGTCGGCGGGATCAAAGGGCTACAACGAAGTGCTGAACAAGATGCGGGAGAGCGTTGGAGCCACAGAGCAGGCATATGCCAAGATGGCGGATACAACAGCAATGTCTCAGCAGAAGCTGGAAAATGCGTTCCAAAATCTGAAAGTAGCTGTGGGAACTGAGCTCCAGGAAGGAATGCGTGGGGTGTATGAAATAGGTACGGACCTTCTGGAATGGGCGGCTTCTTTTGTGGAAGAGAATGAATGGTTGATTCCGGTACTGGAAGGAGTGACTCTGGGGATTGGAAGCGCTACGGTTGCTCTTGCTGGGTTTACCGTAGTGACGAAGGCTTTAATTCCATTATGGAAAAACTTTACCGCAGCCCTGGCAAACCCGGCGAACAAGGTGGGCTTGGTAATCTTTGCATTGGTAGAGTTGGCAGCCGTATTAGTTCCACTTATTGCCAACATGATAAATACCACCAGCGAGGCCCAAAAGCAGACAGAAGCCTGGAAAGAGCAGGCAGAATCCCTGCGGGAATCCACAGAGGCATACAGAGAGCACAGCAGAGAAGCACAGCAGTCCATAACGGATACCAGACAATTGGCTGAAACGGTGGAGGAGCTTGCCGCAAAGGAAGGTAAATCCGTGGCGGAAAAGGAAGCCATGGCGGAGGCGGTGGACAGGCTGAAAGGAAGGATGCCCAATCTGAGCCTGGAATATGACACATTTTCCGATTCTGTGAACATGACTACAGAAGAACTCAACGCCATGCTGGATGCAATGGAACGGCAGCAGAAGTATGAAACCGCAAAAAGCAGCTATATGGATGTCTACACAGAGAGACAGGAAAGCATCGCAAAGCTGGCAGAGGCGCAGGATGCGTTGGCAGAGTCAACGGAAAGATACGAAGAAGTGTATGCGCAGTTTCAAGAGATGTCTATCATTTCGATGACTGGACCTTCTGAGGAAGATATGTTCTCAATGGCAGAGGCCTTGGAGGAAGTCAGGGCTTATACAGAAGCAGTGGATGAACTCCAGAGGGCTATATCGGAGTCGGATAGCGAGCTTGCCACCATGACATATGACATGAACCTCTATACCATCGAGAGCGCTACCATGACCGAGGCCCAGCGAGCTGCCATTGACGGGATGTTGGAAGCGGCGGAGGCGAAGAAAGAATATCTTCCGGCCTATTACGAGGAGATAGAAGCCATTGCCCAGACAGCCCAGGAGTATGACAGGTATGCCACTGCCGTAAAGGATAATGCGGAGAACGTTATGATACAGATCCAGGAGCTCCAGGAGGCTTATCAGGCGAGCTACCAGTCCGCATACGAGAATATTGGGAATCAGATTGGTCTCTTTGAAACAATGAAGTTGGAGAGATCGAAGGACATGGAGGACATGATTAACAGCCTGGGGACGCAGACGGAGTACATGAATGAGTACGCCGAGAATATCAGGCTGGCCATGGAGTACGGTGTGGATAAGGGCATTCTGGAACAGCTCACAGACGGATCCGCGGAGTCTGCTGCGATCCTGCAGGAGATTGTAATTAATGGGTCAGAAAGGATCACGGAGCTGAATGAAGAGTTTGCCAAAGTCTCTGAAGGGAAGGAAAGTTTCGCGTCTGCGGTAGCGGAGCTGGAGGCTTATTATGGAAAAAATATGGAGCAGCTGGTAAAGGATACAGAAGCGGCTGTGAAGGAGATGGCCATGTATGACGAGGCATATTTGGCTGCAGTGCGGACATGTGACGGAATAATACAGGGCGTAGACTCGAAATGGAGCCAGGTGGTGTCCAAGTATTCCGCCCTGGCGGAGGCGGCAATGCGGGCTTATAACAAGCCCATGGAAATCAATTCCCCGTCAAAGAAGTTCAAATGGTCCGCAGAACGGACTATGGAGGGCATCGAAGCAGGCGTGGAGGAAGGAAAGGGGAAGGTGCTGGAAGGCTATGGACGGCTGGCCAGGGAAAGCCTGGAGGCATACCAGCAGGGCATGGCAACTGTAGGGGCCAGAATGGCGGAAGTAGAAATCGCAGGGGCCCAGGCTGCCGCATGGCAGGCCCGGTATCTGGCGAAAGCCAGTGGTGACTTTCGAAGTTTGCCCACCCCAGTGGCACCAACCCAGACCTTTAACATTTACACCCCAGTGAAGTCGCCCAGCGAGCTCATGAGAGCAGCGAGGCTGGAGCAGCAATATGGAATGGCAGGTGAATAGGAATGAAAGCGAAATTTGTGAGAGACGACGGGCATGTGATGGCGTTTGCCGGTTCCTTTCGGGACGAGGAGGCCTGGGGCATCCTGGAGATGTCCGGTACAGATACCATAGAAAATACCATGACGACAGTAGTCCCGGCAGTGGGGGAAGGCATAGAGGTAACCAGTGAGAGGGTACCAGCCAGAAATATCGACATCACAGCCAGTGTGAAGAACAGGGGGCGAAACACCCAGGAGAGAGCATTGGCGCTGGCTTTCTTCAACCCAAAGCACAGATTTAGGCTCTATGTGACAAAGGGAGGCGTGACCAGATGGATAGACACCAGGATAGAAAGGTTTCGATGCCCTGAACAGACTGAAGACAGTCATGTAACCATGAATATTTCCCTTTTGTGCGCGGATCCGCATTTTTATTCTGTGGATGATTATGGAAAGAATATAGCGGCTGTGAGGAGCTGCTTTGGCTTTCCCTATCTGTCCGGGGTAGAAAACGGCTTCCGGGTAGGGATTTACAACTTTTCCAGAACTGTGTATGTGGAGAACACTGGCGATGTGGAGACTTATGTGAGAATGGTTATAATGGCGGAAGGTTTTGTGGAGAATCCGAAGGTACAGATTGGAGATGCCTATGTACGCCTTTTGGATGTGCTGCAGGGAGGGGATACCGTGGAGGTGGACATGGTTCGCAATACGATCCGCAAGAACGGTGTAAACTGTATCGGAAAGGTGGACAGGCATTCTTCATTCTCCGGGATGGTCCTGCGGCCAGGAAAGAATCTGGTCTCCTTTGGCGCGGACAATGGGGATACACAGATGAAGGTGGTTCTGTATTATAACTTGAGGTACTTGGGGGTGTAAGTGTGCAAAGTGCGGGCATTCTTCCAGGTTGAAGCGTGTAAAGGAGGTTGGAATGGAGATTATAGCACTAAATGAGAACTTCCTGCCGGAAGGGCTGACAAAGCTTCCGTATTTCGACTTAGTCTGGGACAGGAAGTATTATGAGACAGGACAGTTCATGGTGCAGATCAGGGCAAGGGATTACAGTGACAGGATGAAGTATCTGTTTACCATGGATAGACCGGAGCTGGGTGTGATACAGAAGGTAGTCTATCAGGCGGAGGAGGGGATGGTGGAGATGTCAGGATTCTTTTATGAAAAGAGGCTGGCGGACAAAATCATCTATCCTATGTTTGCGCGGTATGGGACCAGGTCAGCCTATGTGGCAGAGGCTGTAAGGCAGTATAAGGGGGACATTCCGAAGCTGGCGGTGGCTGCGTATGCGGACGAGGGTGAGAAGATTCAGAAGCAGGAGGCCTGGGTTAATTTGGAGGAAATGGCCCATACCACGCTTCAGGTGGAAAGCAGAGCGTATCGGTGCGTATATGACTATGAAAATGACGTCATCCGATTTGAGATCTACCGGGGTGTGGACAGAACCCAGGGACAGGAAACGGCCAATTTCGTGACCTTTTCCAGGGGGTTTCGGAACATAAAAAATGTGAAAGCTCAGAGAGACAGCAGCGCATACAAGAATTATTTCCTGGTAGGAGGCCAGGGGGAAGGCGCTGACAGGATCGTAGAGGTGCTGGATCTGTCGGGAGGGGCATACAGGCAGGAGCTATTCATAGACAGCAGAAAAACCTATAATGCGGCCAAACAGACCATAGAAGAATACAGAGCATCCCTGGTGCAGGCAGCGGTGGAGACGGCCCAGAAGCATGTTGTCATAAACAATGTAGAGTTTGACGCCATGGCGGATACGGGAGCCAGGTATTTGGAGGACTATGACCTTGGAGACAAGTGCGACATTATATTGGACCAGATCAAGATGTCCTATGAGGCCAGGATAATAGAAGTGATGGAGACATGGAGCCGTGGAGAACACCGGGTGACGCTTACATTCGGTGACAAAATACCAACATTATATGAGAAAGTGAGGATGAAAGGATGAAGAGTTTTCCGTTTGATTCAGCAGTAACTTATGACGAGGCCGGGAATCCGGTTTATGACAGGGGGTACAACAGCCAGGAATTGAGGGCATTTTTCCATCTGTTGTATACGGATGGCGTGTTCCCTGCCCCGGCAACAGGGCTTAAGGTGGTGGCGTACAGCCAGGAGATGAGTGTGCAGGTTCTTCCGGGGAGTGCCTGTATTCAAGGGGCGCTGGGTATTGAGGAAAATGCCAGGACGCTGGTATTTGAGGCTTCCGGGGAGGCCTATGACAGGATCGACGCAGTGGTGGCAAGGCTTGACACGAACTATGAGAAGAGAAAGATTGACATCTATGTAGTCAAAGGCATGGAGGCGGCCAGTCCTGTGGCGCCGGAGCTTGTGCGCCAGGGAGGGATTTATGAGCTGCGCCTGGCAAATGTATTTATAGCGAAGAACACCACCATGATTTCCACAGAACGGATCACAGATACCCGCCTGAATGCAGAGGATTGTGGGATAGTGACAAGCAATCCGGAAAGGGTGGATACGTCGCCTTTGTTTGACCAGTACCAGGCTGCATTGGCTAGCTATCTGAAATATGTGGAGGAGTGTATTGATGGCACTACGGCAGGCGCGCTTAGGGCACAGCTTGGTACGCTTAAGACACAACTGGGTACGACGGATATTTCCAATATCGGTGATGGGACAATTACGGGGGCGCTGGCTTCACTAAACACGCATACAGGCAGGATCGGGAAACTGCTTTTCAGCCGCTCATACGCCAATGCGTTTTCGGAGGGAGCTATTGAGATTCCGGATATCAGTGACTATAAGGTATTCATAGGATATTTTCAGACCGCTCTGGTATCACCAATGATTGGTATTTCAACAGGCAGTAATATAATATTCACTGGTTCTATAATCACTTCTACAACTGAAGCGGCAGTTGGTAGAACAATACTTGGCATATCAGACGATACACTGACATTTATAAAAGGTTATGCTATTTTAGGAATTTGGGGGCTCGATATTTATTGAACAGATCTTTAATTATCCGGGGATGGGCCTATTG
>CANRZC010000027.1 GCA_947644185.1 uncultured Acetatifactor sp. | reverse complement strand
AAGTAATAGTAGTAAAAGAGCGGCCTGTCCAGCGTCGGAATATGAAAGGGGTTGCCTCCAAACTGGACTACATTGAGCAGTGTAATGTAAATTATATTCATCTGATGCCCTTTTTGGAGACTCCTAAGGGCAGATCCGATGGCGGATATGCGGTTTCGGATTTCAGAAAGGTCCAGAAGGATCTGGGATCCATGGAGGATCTGGAGAGTCTCACGGCAGCCTGCCACAAAAAGGGCATCAATGTGTGTATGGATTTTGTCATGAACCATACCTCTGAGGACCATGCCTGGGCGAAAAGGGCCCGCCAGGGGGACGGGGAGTACATGAGCCGTTATTTTTTCTACCGGGATGACAGCATCCCCTCCCAGTACGAGCGCACTGTGCCCCAGGTATTCCCCACCACAGCGCCAGGAAACTTCACATGGCTGCCTGACTGTGGCCACTATGTGATGACTACATTTTACCCATACCAGTGGGACTTAAACTATCGCAATCCCAGGGTATTCAATGAAATGATGTATAATTTCCTGTATTTGGCCAACAGAGGCATTGACATTATTCGCATTGATGCGGTACCTTACATCTGGAAGGAATTGAACACTAGCTGCCGAAATCTTCCCCAGGTGCACACAATTGTGCGCATGATGCGCATGATCGGGGAGATTGTCTGCCCGGGGATTTTGCTGCTGGGAGAGGTGGTCATGGAGCCGGAGAAGGTGGTGCCCTACTTTGGCACAGTGGAGAAGCCGGAATGTCATATGCTCTACAATGTGACCACCATGGCCACCACCTGGCACACTGTGGCCACCAGGGATGTGAGGCTTTTGAAGAGGCAGCTGGACATTGTAAACTCTCTGCCAAAGGAGTATGTATTCTTAAATTACCTGCGCTGCCATGACGATATTGGCTGGGGACTGGACTACCCCACCCTGCGGACAGAGGGCATTGAGGAGCGCCCTCACAAGAAATACTTAAACGACTATTTCCAGGGATACGCCGGGAACAGCAACAGCAGAGGGGAACTGTACAATGCGGATCCGGTAACCGGGGATGCCAGGTTCTGCGGAACCACGGCCTCCATGTGCGGCATTGAAAAGGCAGGGTTCGAACAGGACAAGGAGGCCATGGAGAGGGCTATCAGAGAGGATGTGATGCTCCATGCCTATATGTTCATGCAGTCTGGCATCCCGGTGCTCTACAGCGGGGATGAGATAGGCCAGGTGAATGACTACACCTACAAGGAGAACCCGGAGAAGGCGCCGGATTCCAGATACATTCACAGGGGGGCAATGAACTGGACATTGGCGAAGAATATCCACGATCCTGAGACAGTGGAGGGAAAGCTGTTTGCAAGGCTGAAGACCCTGGAGGAGATCAGGAAGCGGGAGAAGGTATTCGTCTCAGAGGCGGACACCTGGACCATTGAGACCTGGGACAAGGCTGTACTGTGCATCGGTAGGTATTATCAGGGCGAGAAGCTCATCGGCCTGTTCAATTTCAGCGAATACGACAAGACAGCCTGGATTCAGGAGGCGGACGCAGAGTATGTGGATCTGATTTCTGGAGAAAAGGTGCGGCCGGAGGGAGTCAATGTGCCGGCTTATGGGTTCTATTATCTGAAAAAGGTGGAGAGCCAGGAAACTCTTGAAAACAATGGACCCACAGACTAGCATAAGAAATTTAGCTCAAAAACTACTGGAATTTCGTAGAGATTTGTGTATAATGGAAATAGGATAACAGAAGCCGGGGTGGCCCTACAAGCTGCCCCTTGCTTCTGTTTGACAAAATTTCGATTGGAGGAAGATGGAAATGAGAAAGAAAATGATTGCTGGTTTTTGTGCTATGTTGTTTGGCCTGTACACTATGGCCCTTCCCGCGGAGGCTGCGGCCTTTGATCCGGATTATTATGGGGCTACCTATCCTGATGTGGTAGCTGCCCTGGGAACAGGACAGGATGCCTTGCTACAGCACTACCTTACATATGGAATGAAGGAAAAGCGCCTTCCTTACCAGGGTGCCCAGCCAGGAGAGGCTGTTGAGGCTCCGGCAGGAACAACCGGGGCAGGGACTCTGTTTGATGCGGTGTATTATGCAGCCACCTACCCGGATGTGAAGGCAGCCCTGGGCACGGATCCCCAGAAGCTGCTGGATCACTATCTCACCTATGGAATGTCAGAGGGCCGTATCCCCTATGCAGGAGCAGCGCCCGGCAGTGCGGTAGGCACAAAGGCAGCCCCGGTGGCAGGACCTGCGTCTGCTGCAGCAAAGTTTGACCCCAACTATTATGCCAATACCTATTCCGATGTGGTGGCTGCCTTAGGCACCGATCCCAGCGCCCTGCTGAACCATTACCTGTCATATGGAATGGCCGAGGGACGTCTGCCCTATGCTGGGGCAGCGCCTGGGGCTGCGGTACAGGGTATAGCAGATACAGCGGTGAACGTCACTGGGACATCACAGTTTGTGCCGGTGAACCAGCTGGCGAATTTGAAGAGCCTGCGCAAGAAAATGACGGACGAGGAATTGAACGCGGCCTATAATGTGGCGCTGGAGATTGTGAAGCCCTATGCGGATCTTACCAGAGAGGAACAGCTCCAGGGGATAGCCTACACCTTACGCATGATATTTGAGAATGGGGGAACTTATTCCATGTCGGAAGCCCATTACAATGACCCCTATGGCTATCTGGTTCTGGGGACTGCCTCCTGTGCCGGGTGTGCTCGTGCCACAGGGCTGTGCCTGAACATCCTGGGGATACCTTACGAACATGTAAATGAGGGTCAATATTCCCACCAGTGGTGCCGTGTGGAAGTCAACGGTACCTATTGGATCTGCGATGCCTTTGGGCTTTACTGCGGACCGGAACCGGCGCCTTATGTGCATCCTTATCTGTAAGGATTTTAGGGAGTATCCTTCGTCTGACTCATGAGGGAAGGGTATCTGGAATTGGGGACGGATATTTCCGTCCCCTTTTTGTGGCTAAACAGGAAACACGGGAAAACACAGGAAATATGGAGGAGAGTAGGTAAAAACCATGGCAGTACAAGCTAAGACAAGAGAAGAGAGGATGGCCACAGAATCCATCGGCAAACTGATGGCAAGTATGACCTTGCCTGCCATTTTGGCGCAGATCATCAATATTTTATACAGCATTATAGACCGAATCTACATCGGCCACATGGAAGGGGTGGGGGCCAATGCGCTGACTGGCGTAGGTGTCACATTCTGCATTACGGTATTCATTTCTGCCTTTTCTGCCTTTATCAGCAATGGCGCGGCGCCTCTGGCGGCTATCTGGCTGGGAAAGGGGGATCGAGAGCGGGCAGAGAAGATTCTGGGCAATAGTGTCAGCTTTTTGCTCATTTGTACCCTGGTGCTGATGGCCTTTTTCTATGTATTTCAGAGGCCACTTCTCTATCTGTTCGGCGCAAGCGATGCCACCATCAGCTATGCCATAGACTATTTGTCCATTTATCTGGCGGGAACCCTTTTTGTGGAGATGGCGCTGGGGCTGAATGCCTTCATTATCTGCCAAAGTCAGCCGCGCACAGCTATGTTCTCCGTGCTTATCGGAGCTGTGGCAAACATTATTTTAGACCCTATCTTCATTTTCGGATTCCATATGGGTGTGAAAGGTGCGGCCATTGCCACTGTGATTTCCCAGGGGCTCAGTGCAGCCTGGGTGGTATCCTTTTTGATGGGAAAAAAGTCCTCCCTGAAAATTCGCAGAAGCTGTATGCGATTGGAGGGAAAGGTACTGAGCAGTGTGTTCTCATTGGGCATCTCTCCGTTTATTATGAATGCCACAGAGAGCTTTATCAGCATTGTACTCAATCATGGGCTGCAGGCCTATGGGGGTGACATGCATGTGGGCTCCTTGACCATTATGCAGAGTATCATGCAGCTATTCTCCGCACCCATCAATGGATTTACCCAGGGAATGACACCCATCGTCAGCTATAATTATGGGGCACAGAATTTTGACAGGGTAAAGAAGCTGTATCGCTGGATGATAGGCATGTGCTTTGGATTTCGCTTCTTGACTACAGCCACCAGCATGATTTTCCCACAGTTCTATGCAGGATTTTTCACCAATGAGACAGAGCTGGTGGCGCTGACAGGGAAGGTCATGCCTGTCTTCATGGCGGGCATGCTGGTGTTTGGACTACAGAATGGTATTCAACCCACATTTCTGGCACTGGGGCAGGCGAAGATATCCCTGTTTATCGCTGTGCTGCGAAAGATCATTCTGCTGATCCCCCTGGCGCTTATCCTGCCCCGTTTTGTGGGTGTCATGGGGGTCTACTACGCAGAGCCTATTTCAGATGCCATTTCAGCTACAACAGCTACCCTGCTATTTGTAGGAAACATTCGTAAAATCCTGTCAAAGGAGGCTCTGGCAAAGATACAGTAATCAGCTTTTCGAGGCCTCATTTTGTGAGATGTATTTGTGCAGCAAAGAGACCACTTCCTCAAAATTAATGGGCTTTGCGGTATGAGCATTCATGCCGCAGTCCAGACAATTTTTGATATCCTCTGAGAAGGCATCTGCAGTCATGGCGATGATGGGAATCTTTGCGGCATCTGGATGGCTGGAAGCCCGTATGCCTTTGGTGGCCTCGTAACCATTCATCTCTGGCATTCGGACATCCATCAGAATCACATCATAGTATCCGGCTTCAGACGCCTGGAATTTCTCCAGACAGATTTTCCCATTCTCCGCCCAGTCTGTCTCCATGCCCATATCCGACAACAGAGCCTGTAGGATTTCCCAGTTCAGATCATTGTCCTCAGCCACCAGCACCCGCCGACCGGACAGATCCACATCACAGCTAGGCTTGTCCGAGAGCTCTTCTTCTCCCATATACTTTTTTAATCCGTAGAACAAGGTAGATTTAAACAGAGGCTTTGCAATAAAGCCATCAATGCCAGCGGCCTTTGCCTCTTCCTCAAATTCGCTCCAATCATAGGCGGAAATCAGGATGATGGGCATATCGTCACCTACCACCCGCCGGATCTGTCTGGCCACGGAAAGGCCATCCATACCGGGAAGCTTCCAATCCAGCATGACAATCTGGTAATCATCCCGGGTCTGATGGTGCTTTGTCACCATAGTGATGGCCTGCTCACCACTTAAGGTCCAATCTGCCTGGATGCCGATAGATTTCAACGCATCCACTGCTGTATGGCATAAAGTCTCGTCGTCATCTACCACAAGCATCTTCCATGGAGGCAGGATCATGTCGATGTCCTGGGTATCAGCCTTTTCGAAATCCAGGATCACATGAAACTCGGTTCCCTCATGAAGTTCACTTTCCACAGAAATACTGCCACCCATAGCGTCCACAATATATTTGGTAATGGCCATGCCCAGCCCGGCACCCTCTGTCTTGTGAACACGCAGGCTATCCTCCCTGGAATAGGAATCAAAGATCCGGGCCAGGAATTCCTTGGACATACCCACACCATTGTCCTTTACTACAATATGGGTGCGAATATAGGTATCCCCCTTTTGGGGAGGCTCTTTTTCCTGATACAGGGACAGCTCTATGGTACCACCCTCCTGGGTATATTTTACAGCATTGGACAGGAGATTCAGCAGTATCTGGTTTAGTCGGACACTGTCGCAGTAGACCTCCTCTGCTGTGATATTGTCAATGTGTACATTGAAATTCTGGTTCCTTCCCTTTACCTGGGTCTGCACTATGCCCACAATCCCTTCCACGACCTCCTGCAGGGAGACACGTTCTGCGGTCAGTGTCATTTTGCCGCTTTCTATTTTGGACATATCCAGCACATCATTGATCAGGCCCAACAGATGCTTGCCGGATAAGGTGATCTTCTTCAGGCAGTTCATCACCTGCTCCTTGTCATCAATATGGGTGGTGGCAATGGCTGTCATACCTACGATGGCATTCATGGGCGTGCGGATATCGTGGCTCATGTTAGAGAGGAATAGGCTCTTTGCCTTGGTGGCAGCCAGAGCCTCCTGCCTGGCTGCCTCTAGGTCATGGAGCTGTTTACAAGTCATTTTAAAATATACATAGAAGATAACCAGGAGCACAAGGACTATAATGGCGCTGACCAGCAGAGTGGCAAAGGTGCGGTTCCGATCCAGGGCCTCCACGGTTTCATTGAGGGTGCCAAAAGGCAGCACAGTTACCAGATGCCATTCCGAATAGGGCAGGGAAGTGCAATAAATCTGCTGACTGCTGTGATCCAGATCCAGTATGGTGGAGTAGCTCTCCTTTTTCTCCATGGCTTCCGTGAGCTCCTGCACATAGGCATCGATTTTGGGACGGTCCTCTTCTGGGAAACGCTTATAGAGGCTTTCAAAATAATCTACGTACTCCGTGTCCATATCGCTGATGATAAAGGTTCCGTCTTTGCGTATAATATTGGAGGATATCAATGCATTTTCTTCATCTGTACCCAGCATGGCACGGATATAGTCTATGGACACAGCTGTCACCAATGCCATGCATTTTTCCCCATTGCTCATGGGATAGTTAGCATTGATACCAAACAAAATCACTTCCGTCCCGTTGGCGTCATAACCCACAGCAACTTTTTTCTCACCACGTCTAAGAGATTCAAAGAAAGAATCCGGATCTGCCAGCTCCAGCGCACTGCCGTCCAGCATCTCAAGCTGTCCGCTCTCAGAACAAAGGGCCAGATAATTAAAGCTTCTGACACCAGCTCTGTAGATCAACTCCCTATGCAGAGCACTCTGATCATTTATATTCGAGGGCACCACCTCAACGATTGCCTCAGCCTGCTCCAGCTTCAGATCGATCAGGGTACGAAAATGCGCGGTGATATGATTGTTGATACCAGTCATATACAGATCGCCTACGGTGTGAATGGACTTCTCGCTTTCCCGGCTCATATAACGACCCAGAGATACAAATGCACCTATACTGAGCAGCAGAAGCAAAGAGAAGCTCCCAATCAAAAAATATGTTGCATGGTGTTCTTTTTTAAAGTTATGGATTTCCATATGCGTCCTTTCTTATGTCCATTGTACTCTGGTGTCTTTTTCATTTTTGATATTTATTATTATAACAATTCCTTACTAACAATTCAAGACTGATGTCACATAAGCTGATTTCCTTTTATAGGGTAACTGTGGTACAATAAGGCCATATCCGAATACACGGAGGTATTTTCATGCGCATTTTAATGGCTGAGGATGAGATTGCCCTTGCAAGGGCTTTAAAATATCTATTGGAAAAGAATAAATTCACTGTGGATCTGGTCCATGATGGGGCGGAGGCTTTGGAGCGTTTTCAGGAGACAGCATATGATGTGATCGTGCTGGACATTATGATGCCAAAGGTGGACGGTCTGGAGGTACTCTCACGCATTCGAAGAGCGGGTCAGACAGTTCCTGTGCTGATGCTGACAGCAAAGGCGGAGATAGAAGATCGGGTGGCAGGGCTGGAGGCTGGGGCAGACGACTACTTGCCCAAACCCTTTGCCACCAGGGAATTTATCGCCAGAGTAAAGGCCCTTTCCCGCAGAAATGCAGGCTATGCAGACTGCCTTTTGACCTTTGGGGATGTGATGCTGGACTGCAATCGGTATGAACTAAGCTGCAAGGGACACAGTGTGGGCCTGAACAATAAGGAGTTCCAACTGGCAGAATTGTTTTTTAGACATCCTCGCTTTGTGTTCTCCACCAACCATCTCATGGACAAAATATGGGGACAGGATTCTCAGGCAGGCATGGATGTGGTCTGGACTTATATTGGCTTTGTCCGAAGGAAATTGCGGGAGATTGGCAGCAGCGCACAGATCAGGACTGTCCGTGGCGCAGGCTATTGTCTGGAGGATATGAAATGCTGAAAAAAATGCGGAGACGATTTATTCTGGCGGCCATGTCGGCTTTTGGATTGGTTATGGGGATCTTGCTTGTGGGGATTAATCTAGTGAATTATCACAGAACCACATCCATGCAGGACCGAAAAGCGGAAAATCTTCTGGATCGGGAAGAGAGAGCCTTTCACAGGCCGGAGGCACCGCTGCCTCCTATGACAGAGATACCAGGGGGAGGACCGGAGGCGGAGTTTACCACCCGCTTTTTTGCTGCCCACTGCCACCGGGACGGGCGTATCCTGTTTCTGTCCAGAGACCATATTTCTTCCATAGATGAGGAGCTGGCCAGAAGGTACACAGAGGATGTGCTCTCCAGAGAGAAGGAAAAGGGCTATTATGGAGACTATAGATACATGGTCAAAAGAGATGAAATGGGGATCACTGTTCTCTTTTTGCATGCGGCAGGTGCGCTGGAATCTATGCACAGGCTGTTTTGGGTTTCCCTGGGAACGGGAATGTGCAGCTTGGCACTGGTATTTTTGCTGGTTCTGTTTTTCTCCCGTTACGCTATTCGGCCTTTTGCGGAGAATATAGAGCGCCAGAAGCGGTTTGTGACAGATGCAGGACATGAATTAAAGACGCCTATCACCTCCATTGCTGCCAGCGCTGATGTAGCTGCCATGGAGCATGTGGGAGATGAGTGGATTGAAAATATTAGAAAGCAGACTGGGCGCCTGGGGAAGCTTGTGAATGATCTGGTCACACTGTCAAGGCTGGACGAGGAGCTCCCTTTTCCAGACAAGACTTATTTCTCTTTAAGCGATGCAGCCTGGGAGGCCTCAGAGCCCTTTGGGGTGTTGGCTAGGGCAGAGCTGGTGCAGGAGCTTTACGCAAAGATGCAGTACCAGGCCCTGCGGCCAAAGATATTAGTGTCCTATGTGCGGGAGCCCTATCTGTATGGCCCTGGGAATGTGCGCGTCACCTTTGACTCCCAGATTCGAACCAGCCTGTACCATCCAATTTTTCTGGAGAAAAAGGTGGTGGATATCAGCGCCCAGGAGGTGCCCCAGAATAGGATACTGGAAGTAAAATATGATGGGTTTTTACCGGAAATCATAAGATGCCTGCTCCAGACAGATACAGTCCGGCAACAGGCCTTTTCCAAATACGGGGCTAGCAGGCGATTTGGGTAAGTATGCGTTCTGATGTATGTGCCGCCGCAGGGGGCATGGCGGAAACGAGATTGAGAGAGGAGGATAATGTAGATGACATTCAATGATATTTTCAAATCCAGCTTTTTAGAGAGTGTGACGGAATTTTCTGTGGTGGATACCATTATCGGCATGGCATTTGCCCTTGTGATTGGGCTGTTTATTTTTGTGATTTACAAAAAGACTTTTGCTGGGATTATGTATTCCACAGGCTTTGCCATGACGCTGGTGGGACTGGCCTTGGTGACCACGCTGGTGATTATGGCAGTGACTTCAAATGTGGTGCTTTCTCTGGGTATGGTGGGCGCCCTTTCCATTGTCCGGTTCCGGGCAGCTATCAAGGAGCCCATGGAGATTGTGTACCTGTTTTGGTCCATTGCCGCAGGCATTGTGATCGGGGCTGGTATGATACCCCTTGCAGTCATTGGATCTGGTATGATAGGTTGCATTCTGCTTTTGTTCTCTAATCGTAAGCTCCATGAGAACCCGTATATCCTGATCTTGAGCTGTACCAATGAAAGGGCGGAGAAGGCGGCCATGACATTGGCCAGAGAAGCATTGGCTAAGCTTTTGGTAAAGTCAAAGACTGTGAATGCCTCTGGAATTGAGGTGACCGCGGAGATTCGCATGAGGGATGGGGAGACTGCCTTTGTGAATAGGCTCAATGCCATAGAAGGGATAAACGCGGCTACACTGGTAAGCTTTCACGGCGAATATATGGCCTAAAGAATGGCTGCTGGAAATGGCACAAGGCAGTGGCTCAAAAAGGGAAATGAGAGGCTGTCTGGAAATCTATCCGGGAGGGACAAGTCATGATTGGCAGTAAATATGCAACAAAAGTAGCCTGTATGACTATGGCAGCAGCGGTGCTGATCTGTGTGCTAGCCATGATATTCTCGCAGGAGCTGGTGGAGGCCATGGGGGATACAAGCATTGCCATGGCCTATGAGACAGCGTTATTTGACACAGACTCTGTAATGCAGGTGGAAATTTTCATGGAAGAGGGGGCATGGGAGGACATGCTGGCCAATGCCATAAAGGAGGAATATTATTCCTGCGATGTGGTGATCAATGGAAACCGCATAGAGAATGTAGGGATCCGGCCAAAGGGGAATACAAGCTTGACTTCGATTGCCGCAGACCCAGACACGGACAGATACAGTCTAAAGCTGGAATTTGACCACTATGTGGAGGGGCAGACCTGCCTGGGGCTTGATAAACTGATTTTAAACAATAATTACGCAGATGCCACCAATCAGAAGGAAGCCATTGTCTATGATATGTATCAGTATCTGGGGGCGAACGCCTCTCTCTACAATTATGCGGAAATCTCAGTGAATGGCAGCTACTGGGGCGTCTATCTGGCCCTGGAGGCTGTGGAGGAGAGCTTTCTTCTGCGCAATTATGGAGTGCAGGACGGGGATCTGTATAAACCGGAAAGCATGGATATGGGCGGCGGAGGCAAGTGGGGAGGAGAGCGGGATGGCTTTCAGGAGGACATGCCAGACCGCTTTCCGAAAGGCGGGATGGAGCCGCCTGAGCTGGGAGATATGCCAGGCGGAGAAGGATTTCCCGGTAAGGAAATGCCTGGACTACCAGAATTCGCAGAGGGAATGGACAAGGGGCTTCTGGAAGATATGCCAGACAGTGGAGGCTTTCCCGGGGAGGGAATGCCTGGGGCACTGGAACTGCCAGAGGGAATGGACAGGGGATTTCCCAAAGATATGCCAGAAGGCGGATTTTCTATGAATTCGGGTGGCGCCAACCTGAATTATTCAGACGACGACCTGGATAGTTATTCCGTTATATGGGAGGGCGAAGTGACGGACAGCGGGAAGAAGGACCACAGGAGGGTGGTCGAAGCCCTTAAATATATAAACCAGGGGACAGACCTGGAGAAATATTTGGATATTGACAATGTGCTAAAGTACATGGCAGTGCATACCTTTTCTGTGAACCTGGACAGCCTGTCCGGCGTCATGGCCCACAATTACTATCTGTATGAATCGAAGGGAAAGCTGAACATCATCCCATGGGACTACAACCTATCCTTTGGAGGAATGGGGATGGGCGGAAATGATGCATCTGATACCATAAATGATGCCATTGACACGCCTTTTCAGGGGACAGAATTCTTCAACGCTCTGTTGGAGGATGAGACATACCTGGCAAAATACCATGAATACCTGAAAATGCTGGTGGAGGAGTATGTGTTTGGCGGAGAATTTGCTGAAAGCTACAGCCGTATCCAGAGCCAGATTGCCGAACTGGTGAAGACAGATCCATCGGCATTTTATTCTTATGAGGAATACACGATTGCTGCTGAGATGCTGTACCAGACTGTGCTACTGCGGGCGGAGAGCATACAGGCACAGCTGGACGGGAGGATCCCCTCCACGGACGACGGGCAGAGGGCAGACCCCTCCAACCGCATAGATGCATCCGCCATTGACATAGAGGCTATGGGGGTGTTCAAGAAATAATTTACAAATGGACAGAATCGGCGTATAATCTCCCATGGAAAAAAGTACATAAGGATGGGAGTGAAGTATTATGAACAATGATCTGACAGTGGGAAAACCAGAAAAGGTGTTGTGGAAATTCTGTATCCCCTTGTTTGGAAGCATTGTCTTTCAGCAGCTATACAATATTGCTGACAGTCTGGTAGTAGGAAAGTTTGTGGGAGAGAACGCCCTGGCAGCTGTGGGAAACAGCTATGAGATTACCCTGATCTTCATCGCCTTTGCCTTTGGCTGCAATATTGGCTGCTCGGTGATTGTGGCCCAGCTGTTCGGAGCGGGGAAGTACCGGGAGATGCGGACGGCAGTGTATACTACGTGGATTTCTTGTGCCCTGCTCTGTATGGTGTTAATGGTTTTTGGGATCCTGCTGTGCGAAAATATGCTGCTTTTGATCAATACCCCCGCAGAGATACTGACAGATTCCAAATTGTACCTGGATATCTATATCTGGGGGCTGCCCTTCCTGTTCTTTTATAATATTGCCACAGGAATCTTCTCCGCCCTGGGGGATTCCAGGACGCCTTTTCTGTTTCTGGCGGCTTCCTCCTTGTCCAATATTTTGGTGGATATCTGGTTCGTCCAGGGATTTCACATGGGCGTAGGCGGTGTGGCCTGGGCCACTTTTCTCTGCCAGGGAATTAGCTGCATTCTGGCCATCTATACCGTGTACAAAAGGCTGGCTGCTATTCAGAAGGAAGATAAAGGGAGGGGAAAGGAAATCTACTTCTCCTTTGAAATACTCAAAAAGATAGTTACCATTGCAGTGCCCAGCATTCTCCAACAGAGCTTTGTGTCTGTGGGCAACATTATACTACAGAGCGTAATCAATGGGTTTGGACCGGGGGTTATCGCAGGCTACGCGGCCTCTGTGAAACTAAACAATCTGGTCATTACCTCCTTTACCACACTGGGAAACGGCGTGTCCAGCTATACAGCCCAGAATATTGGGGCCAACAAGATACCTCGGATCAAGGAGGGCTTTGGAGCTGGCTTGAAAATCGTCTGGATCTTATGTGTCCCCATTGTGGCGCTGTACCTGACTTGCGGAGGTGTGCTGGTGAACTGCTTTATGAGTGAGCCATCGGAGCTTGCGCTGCACACTGGCGTACAATTTCTGCGGATTCTCTCTCCCTTTTACTTTGTGGTATCTGTGAAGCTGGTGGCGGATGGGATCCTGCGGGGCGCTGGGCTGATGCGGCAGTTTATGATCTCCACCTTTGCGGATCTGATTCTGCGGGTAACGCTGGCGGTGATACTGGCACAGGTGCTGGGCGTGACGGGAATCTGGTGCGCATGGCCAGTGGGATGGCTCATTGGCATGGCATTGTCTGTGTGGTTTTATAAAAATGGGCCCTGGAAAGGGAATGAGAATTTTCTGGCAATAAAAAATTAGAGCGCATTTTTGATTGTCCCTTTGTATGCCCTGCTGAACCAGTGTATGAAAGACACAGATAAATTGAAGGAGCGCATTTTTCAGACATTTTTGATAGTGAATGCTATTTATATAGTATTTTCTGTGTTCATTCTTACATACTGCAGTCAAATTGTGGCAACCATGACGCCCAATCAGATTCGGGAAGTGACAGGATATCTTAGGCTGGAGACTATAGGGTTTATTATCGGAAATATTGTCAGTATCCGATTGTATATGGCTTCGTGCTAAAAGGCGTATTTACTCCTAATATCACATTTATCTGTATGATGTTTGGCTTTGGAATGGTGGCGCATTTGGCTTGCAGTGTTGTCTGTTTTTGGATATATAACAGGCGTTTTTGTGGAAGAAGATAAAGTGTGGGTAAGTTTTTCTATAAAATCTATATCTGCAATGGATTATCTATTCCCAAC
>CANRZC010000026.1 GCA_947644185.1 uncultured Acetatifactor sp. | reverse complement strand
ATTTGACAGCCATATTCCGGATCTGTCTCTAAAGCAGTTCATGCTGCTGTCCATGGTCAGGCAGGCAGAAGAGCCTCTATCCTTTACCCAGCTGGGGAATCTGCTGGGATGCTCCAGGCAGAATATCAAAAAGCTGGCAGATGTTCTGGCAAAAAAGGGATTTGTCACCATGGAGCCAAGCCCCAGTGACACCAGAGCCGTGTACATCCATCCCACCCAAAGAGCAGAGACCTATTTTCAGAAGGATTTTTTTCAGTACCAGGAGGATTTGCAGTATCTTTTTGAGGTCTATACAGACCAGGAGGTAGAGACGCTTTTCCGTCTTTTGTCCAAGCTGTACGTTGGAATTGATAACCTGGAGCTGAACAATGGAGTATACCAAAAGGAGAGAAATCAATGAAGACAATCGTAATTTACAATTCCCAGACAGGCTTTACGAAACGGTATGCAGAGTGGATTGCCCAGGCGACAGCGGCTGACTGCCTGGCGCTTGCTGCGGCGAAGCGGGAAAACCTGGACGCCTACGAAGCAATCATTTTCGGGAGCTGGGCCTGTGCAGGGGGCATCCATAAGCTGGGATGGCTCAATGCCAATCTGGACAAATGGGCAGACAAGAAGCTGATCGCATTCTGCGTGGGCGCAAGCCCCATAGAGAGCCCGGATATCGCGCCTGCCCTCAGGAAAAATTTCCCGGAACCAGCTTTCCAAAAAGGAAATGTATTTTACTGCCCTGGCGGATTGCACTACGAAAAAATGAGCACACCCTCCAGACTCATGATGAAGCTATTTTTAAAGAGTCTCCAGGCGAAAAAGGACAAAACCCAGGCAGAGCAGGAAATGATAAAAATGATCTCCGCCTCCTATGATATTTCGGATAGGAAATATATTGAGCCCATTCTGGAATGCCTTAAAAGGTAGTTTCCCGGAAATAGCCTCACCCCAGCCCCTCTGCCTCCTCCAGCCACAAACTCACGCTGGCATCAGAGGGCATGCGCAAATCCCCTCTGGGCGACAGCGCCACGCTCCCCACCTTAGGACCGTCCGGCAGACAGGAGCGCTTGAACTGCTGGGCAAAGAATCTCCGGTAGAAGGTCTTAAGCCACTTTAATATGATTGCATCCTCATACAGCCCCCGAAAAGCCAGCTTCGCCACCCGGTACACCTTTGCCGGGGAATAGCCGCAGCGCAGCATATAGTATAAAAAGAAATCGTGCAGTTCATAAGGTCCTACCAGATCCTCTGTTCTCTGGGAAATCACTCCGTCCACAGGGGGCAGAAGCTCTGGGCTCACCGGCGTATCCAAAATATCCTCCAGCACCTCGGACAGCTCCTTATCCCCGCAGGTATCCGCATAATACTTTACCAAATGGCGCACCAAAGTCTTTGGCACACCGGCGTTTACACCGTACATGGACATATGGTCACCATTGTAGGTAGCCCAGCCCAATGCTAGCTCCGACATGTCCCCTGTGCCGATCACAAGGCCCCTCACCTGGTTTGCAATATCCATCAGCACCTGGGTTCTCTCTCTGGCCTGGCCGTTCTCATAGGTCACATCCTGGTTGGAGAGCTCCTGACCGATATCTTTAAAATGCACCTCCACGGCCTGGCGGATATCCACCTCCTTCAGGGTGGCCCCCAGGGTACGAGTAAGCAGGCATGCGTTCTCATAGGTCCTGTCGGTGGTGCCAAAGCAGGGCATAGTCACCGCTATAATGCCCTTTCTGTCAAGGCCCAGCAGGTCAAAGGTCCGCACTGTCACCAGCAAGGCCAGGGTGGAATCCAGACCACCGGAAATGCCTATCACAGCCGTGGAAAGTCCTGTGTGCTCATATCGTTTCTTCAGGCCATAGGACTGAATGGACAATATCTCCTCGCAGCGCCTCTTCCGTTTCTCCTTATCCCCAGGCACAAAGGGGTGGCTGGCAAAGCTGCGGGACAGCTCTGTCTTCGTAACCTCCAACCGGAAAGGCACTTTGACATAATTCGCTTGTGGCGGTGTCCCAAAAGTCCCCATGCGCCGTCTGTCAGACAATATTTTTTTCACATCAATGTCACTGTACAAAGTCTCACAGGTAAACTTTTTCACCTGGGCTAAAATGGTGCCATTCTCCGCAATGAGATTGTGGCCGCCGAACACCAGGTCCTGGGTGGACTCCCCCTCCCCGGCAGAGGTGTAGACATAGCCGCAGATCAGGCGGGCACTGACGGATTTCACCAAAAGCTCCCTGTACTCGTCCTTGCCGATGGTCTCATTGGAGGCAGAGAGGTTGGCAATAATGGTGGCCCCCTTCAGAGCATGATTCACCCCGGGAGCGTCCGCAACCCACAGATCCTCGCATATCTCGCAACCAACCGTAAGCCCCTCCAGGGTCTCACAGGGAAAAAGGATGTTGGTGCCAAAGGGAATGGTCTTCCCATGAAACACAAAGGGAACTGGCTCTGCATTGCCCTGGGTAAAATGTCTCCCCTCGTAGAATTCTGCATAGGAGGGAATATTGGCCTTGGGCACCATCCCCAGAATCTCCCCATTCCAGAGCACAGCGGCTACGTTGTAAAGCCTGCCCTCCCGCTCTATGGGCAGCCCTACCATCGCCAGCGCATCCTTCCCCCTTGTGCATTCTGCAATGCGAAGTAGCTGCCTGGAGGCCTCCCCCAGCAACAGATCCTGCAAAAACAGATCCCCGCAGGTATATCCTGTGATACACAGCTCTGGAAACACGATGATCTTCGCACCCTTTTCCCAGGCCTCCTCCAGCTTCTCACAGATCACCCCTGCATTGTAGACTGGATCGGCCACCTTAATTTTAGGCGTCACAGCCGCTACTTTGATAAATCCCTGTGTCATGCTGCCCCTTTCTTTCCTCTCTGGCAGACCATATTCTGTGCCAGTCTGGCTCGTTTTTCTCCTATGGCAATCTGCTCTTTCGGTAGATTGCCTTCAATTCTTCCACGCTAAATTCATAATTTGTATTGCAGAAATGGCAGTTTACCTGAATTTCCTGCCCTTCGTCGATCATATCCTGGATCTCTTTTTTCCCCAGGCTTATCAACACCTTTTCGATTCGCTCCTTGCTGCAGTTGCAAGAAAAAGACACTGGTGTGGTATCTGTCAATTCACACTCCAGTCCCTCCAAAATCTGTTCCAGCATCTGCTCTGGGGTATTTCCCTGATCCAGCAGAGCAGTCACAGAGGTAATCTTCCCCAAATTCTGTTCCAGTCTGCGGATAACCGCCTCCTCTGCAAAGGGCATCAGTTGCACAATGAATCCCCCTGCCTGCCTGACCTGATTATCCCGCTCCATCAGCACACCCAATCCCACAGAGGAGGGCACCTGCTCAGAAGCAGCAAAATAATAGGTCAGATCCTCCGCAATCTCGCTGGTCTGTAATAAAGTCTGCCCCACATAGGGCTCTTTTAAACCCATGTCTTTGATTACGGACAAGCTTCCCTGTCCCACAGCGCCTGCCACATCCAGCTTGCCCAGGGCATTGGCCGGCAGAATCACATCTGGCACATTGGCGTAACCCTTCACACCACCTTTGGAATCCGCTGTCACCAGCAGTCCTCCTACCGGGCCGTCTCCCTTTATCTGCAGCGTCACCAGATCCTCTTCCCCTTTCTGCATGCCGCCCATCATAACCCCGGCGCTTAGAAGCCGCCCCAAAGCCGCTGTCACCACAGGGCTTGTATTATGTGCCTGTCTTGCTGCTTCCACCACCCCTTTTGTGGTGCAGGCAAAGGCTCTGATCTGTGCCCCGGCCCCAGTGGCTCGTACCATATAATCTGACATTTCGTACCTCATCTCCAGTCTATTGCCTTTTATTCTGCCGTCTTGCGGGCTACCATATAGATTCGTTCACTCTTTTCAGTGACCCCCTGATTGGTATCCACGTCCATGACCTCTACTACCCTCATGCCTGCCTGCTCTATCAGCCGCATCATCTGTTCTATGCAATATCCTCTCTGATAATGGGTCTCATGAAATTTCCGAAACAGGTCCCCGTCCTCCTGGACAAATACAGTCAGGTCATATTCGTTGATTTCCTCTTCCACGTCATAGAAGTTGTCCCAGATAAAGCTGCAGTCCTCTCTGTTCTCCACAATGGTGGTGTCCCCGATGACTTCTCTGTATTTGTAGTCTGTATTGAAATCGAAAATAAAGACGCCCCCTGGATACAGATAATTGTTCACCAGGGAAAACACCTTTAAAAGCTCCTCTTCCTCCAAAATATAGTTGATGGAATCGCACACACTGATCACAGTGCCCACGGTGCTGTACAGATCCAACTCCCGCATATCCTGCTGCAAATAGAGAATCTCCGATCCACTCTTTTCCTTCTTCTCCATGGCTGCATTCAGCATGCTCTCAGAGGCATCCACCCCTATACAGTCATAGCCTTTTGCATACAAAATCTCCGTCAAAGTACCTGTGCCACAGCCTAAATCCACCACCAGATTCCGCTCAGACTCCAAAAGCCCTTCCGCATCCCGCTCTGGCTTTGACACTCCATACTTCCTAATCAATTGGTCTATGCGATCTCCCCACTGTTCGTAGGGGACATTGTCCATAAACCGATCATAGACACTGGCAAAATCCTGATAGATATCCATGTTTACACCTCCCATGGCCGCTGTCTGTAGGCATATTTTATGTCGATAACGCAACAACCTTCTTTTCAGTATTGCTCCACTTTCAGCTTCATTCAAAATACAAGAAGCACATCCTTTTACTCATAATCAGAGCTCCATCCCATATCCTCACCATCTTTGTCATTCCCAGAATTATTATTCGTTGCTGGAGGCTGATACACAGGAGCGCTGCCTCCGCTGCTGGCTGGGGGCGGCTCTGGAGTCGCTTCTGGCTCTGGCGTGGCTTCCGGAGTCTGAGTTGTAGTTACCTTTGGTCGTGATGTAGGTCTGGGCGTCTCCTTCACACCTGCGATAGGCTCCTTTGCAGCTTCTGTCTCTGCTGCCGCCTCTTCCTGTCGTTTGGCTATCTTTTCCTGCTGCAGCTGCTCATCAAATGCCTGAAAGCTCTCCTGGGCCTGATAGAACTTGTCTTCTCTCTCCATCTCCTCCACAGACGCCACCTCATGCCATAGTCTCCCGTCATACCATTGCACCTGGCCGTCCTCCACACGCACTTGGATCACATCAGCCTCCAGGTACCCCCCCACAATAGCCTCCATGGCTGCCAGCCTGGTCTCCAGTGCCTGCCTTTCTTCCATGGCAATCTCTGCCTCCGCGGCTGCGGCTATGGATTCCTGATGATCCACATAGCCATCCCATACTAGCCGCACCAAAAAACCTGCTATAAACAGCCCGGCCCCGGCCATAATTCTCATGGTTCTCGGTTTCTTTTCCATATTGTTCCTCCTATCCCATGGCAAATTTTCCACATTTATTGTGTTATTTCTTTTCAACAGAATCGATAAGCCCTTGCACATAACGATACGCACTGCTGCCAGGTTTGAACTCTTTATTCGCCTGCACTTGCTTTGCCACTGTATATACGCTTCTATATACAGGCGGACCATATATAATCATATCCTGTCCGCCGCATTCTACCACTACATATGCCCGGAAAGCGATATCCTTCGCATACATATTGGGAAGCAAATTTGTCAGTACAGAGGTAAAACGGTTCCGCCCAGCCACCGTCTCAAACACTCTGTCAGTAACCTTACCATTTTCGGTCCAGTAAGCCCTACCGCCGCCCACCTTTTCTCCACCTTTGATAAAAGGATATTTTGCCCTGTTTTCATTGGTGATAAACAGGGTACCATATTCCTTCAGCCTGCAGCCATCTACATTTCCTGCGATAAGCTGCCTTTTCAGACCCGCATCGATTCCTGACTTGAAGCGGATTCCTGCTTTGCCCTGCACCCGAATGGAAAAGCCGTGGTAGCTTAGCAAATTTTCCAGCCCAGGCATAGGAATGGCTTTACAGCTCTCTCCCTCCCAGGACAACTTCCACACATACATGCCCACCGGAATATTCCTCTCGTTGTAGGCGTACATCACCGCTGTCTTACCAAAAGTGTCGGGAAGCTTTAGCTGATAATTGCTTCCGCTTTTGGTAGCTGTATATTCTATTCCGTCTATATAGATATGGTTATCCGCATATCCTGTCGGCGGTGTCACTGTCAGCAGGCGAGCTTCCTGAGACACAGGAGGGTTCACCACCGGCGGTGTACCACCGCCTCCAGCGATCACTTTTTTTCGCACCACCAGATTGGTGCTGTTCTCCGCCATGGATGCAATGTACAGATTAGAGCCGTAGGTGCACACATGGAGATAAATCAAACCTGTGCCCAGATTGTCCGCAATGGTCTGGAAGGCAGCACCTGTGCCCTGAAGCAGCTTCGTTTTCTTGTCACCTGTGTCATAATAGGCCAGACAGACCTGGTTCCCTGACATGGCCATGGAAGGGCTGTAGGCATGGTCCAGCTGCGAGATAGCGTGGTTGGTCCAGGTACTTCCGTCGAATATGGCTATGGTGCCGCTTCCCTTGGTATCTGTGGTCCCATAGGCAAAGGCATAGATTTGATTTCCATATTTTGCCATGTGGTGGGTATTGGTATATTGGCCAGAAAAACTATGCACAGTAGTCCAGGTGCCATTGCTGTACTTCTGTATCTTCGTTCCGCCTCCGAAGTCCGCATATGTCATGTACAGACTTCCGTCCGCCGCCAGCATGGCAGGATTGCTGAAATTTCCTGCTGTCAGACTTTTGTCCACCAGGCTACCAGTTGTCAAATTGTAAATTGTCCATGTCTGGCTGCTACTGCCCTCTGCGTAGGCTGCATAAAGATTGTTGCCGTCTGTCACAAACTGCATATAGCCGGGATAGCTGACATTATGCCTGGCCACCTGCTTCCAAGAGCCATTCTCCAGCTTACAGTACACAGGCTGGCCGCTCTGATCCTGATAGGAAAGGTACAACGCACCGCCACAGAAAGCCAGGGCAGGCTCAGACGCAATGGCAACCGGGCTTAGCTTCGTTCCCACCTGCTGCCATGTGGCGCCGTCCCATCGCTTGACACACACCTGTCTATAAGTACCGCTCGTAGTCATATTTTCCATAAAAGCGGCATAGAGAGTTCCCGTGGAAGGGTCCGCACAGACAAAAGGCTGTCCGATACACTGATCGCTGACCACATCCCCCACATTTTCCCAGGATATGGCACTTTTGTAATCCGCGAAGGTCACAGTAAAAGTAATCTCCTTCTCATCTGCAGACACTACGCTAATCTGGATCCCGCTGTTGCTTCCATCAGAATAATATAAGGTGTTTTTTGTAAAATCCGCATTCAGATCCGTGGTGCCGTATGTGGAGCCCTTAACTGGAGATAGCGCAGCCTGCTCGGAAAGGTTCATGTTATAGGTACCGCCTATGTCCGTAGCCGCCTCCGGATCCGTTACCCCAGGGCGGTATACATAGATGCCGTTTTTCCCCGCCCGGTTGTCCAGCTTCTCCACTTTAGTATCCACCCGGTACATCAATAGACCGCTGGAGGGGATTCGATGATCCACCTGACTTATTTCATCTTTCTGCCTCCGGTATTCCAGACAGATGAACTCTGTATCCGAAAGCGGCGTGCTCAGTTTATAGACCTGATTTCCTCCTGACTCTGACACAGCCTTCAGGGTATAGGTACCGCTCTGGGTAATGGTGCCCATGGAGACCCATCCCAGTCTGGCCCGAAAATAGGATAAGGGATACACCAGAAAAGAATTCTGGACACTGGACATAATATCCCACCTTCCCACAGGCTGTCCCGGAAGATTTGTCCGGTACAGATCCGGCAGCCCCAGCGAATGGAGGAACTCGTGAGCTATGACGCCCTGTTCCCGATCCAACAAAGTATTGGAGGGAATCACATTGTAATCCCACACCCGCAGCTTAGTGTTATTAACCGTTATCATCTCGCTTCCGCTATAGTTGGTATGATAAGCGGTGCCATCTGCACTGGTATTATCACTTCCAGTATTTGACTGCAAAACAATGGTCAGGTTATCGATATTGCCATCGCCATTCTGGTCCAAAATGTAGTTTTGGGTATCCAGTTTGATGGTGCCGTTGTTGATGGCTTCAATGACTTCCGCCACCAGGCTGGGCCCGCCGTACTCACTGTCCGAAGACAGCGTAAAAACATCCACGCCCGGTTTGTCCGAACACTCCTGGGGGAAATAGTTTGTCACCGTAAGCTTTCCCTGAGAAATCACTGAAATGTAGTTGGCAAAGGAATTATTATAATTCAATCCATTTCCCTGGTCATACATCTTTTTGACTTCTTGCCAATTAGCGGCTCCGGCGTTTGACTCCTTAGTAGCCTTAAAAATTTCATTTGTATCACTCTTCCGTCTTACAAATATCACCACATTGGTGATCCCACCACTCCTGGCCTCCGCCGTTCTATGGGGCAAAAAAGGCAGGGGAAGGGTCACTATCAGGACCACAGCCAGCAGCATTGCAAGGAAACCTGAAAAACCTCTGTGTTTTCTTCTCAATCCCTTCATCCTCTACCTCCATTCCTCATATGCCGGTATTCCTAAATAGGAAGCGTCTATCCGAAAGGTCTCCGGCGTAGCATTTTCCTGGTACAGGTAGGCTTTCCTATCCCCGGTATACGCATAGACCACGCCTCCTGCTGCCGTCACCTTCTGGTACTGTTCCTCCCCAGTGGTGCCGTCAGGGTTTAATTTCCCTGTATATGTGGTGTTCTGATACACAATGCTTATCTGATCCACGCAGACGCCCGCCTGCAGAGTGCCAGTAAAAGAGCGAGTGAGATTCCCCTCCCCGTCGCCGTAGGACACTGTCACCGGGCCGCTGTATGTGCCATCCTGCAGCACGGTCTCTCCCCAACGGCGGCTAGACTCATCCGCCTCATAGAAGCACAGCCTCCCTCCACTGCTCAGCCACATGATCTGGGTGTATCCCCCATCCGCCACAATCTGCAGCACATTTTCGCCTTCCTGGTAACGGGTGCGCGTCGTCACCCCCATCATGTTTCCCTGCAGAAGCTGGCGCCAGGTCTCCTGAACTGTGAGCTGTCCCAGAGATGCCCCGTCCTGCTGCCCTAAGGTCTCCATGATCTGGCCCGCCAGGGCGGCCATCTCCGGATCTGAGCTATCCGCCTGTACCACAATGGCGCTGACCTGATCTGCGTACTCTCTGGAGGGATACAGCCGAAGCACCTTCCACAGCATATCCCGTTTTAGGTTCTGTTGGCCCAGCTCTCCATACACCTGAGCCAGAGCCACATAGTCTGCCTCCTCAAAGGCATCCATAGCAAGCAGCTCTTCATAGTATTCCCGTTTAGACTGTAGCGCCTCTTCGCCATCACCCAACTGTGCAATGGCCTGGCGCAGCTCCTCCTTGGTCTCAGGAGGACCGGGTGTCTCCACTGGTGCAGGGGTCTGGGCAGAATCCTCCAGGGATTTTGGTGTGCTCTGCTGGCCGCCACAGGAAGTCAAAAGCAATAACAAAATACAAAAAATCCAGAATTTTCGGGGGGTTTTCGTTTTCATGGAAACTCTCCTTTTATCAATATTTCATTTACCAACCTGTATATCGACAGCTTTCGAACTCCCCTTAATAGCCTATTTCCTGCCATTTCCACGGTGGACTAGAAAAATGCCCCCAGCGCTCCTAAAAGGCCTGCGCTGGCCAGCCCCATTATAATACCCGCCAGCACAACTCCCAAAAGCACTGCCACTACGCTGGACTTAAAGTCCATGTCCAGCAGACTGGCTGCCAATGTTCCAGTCCAGGCACCGGTTCCCGGCAGCGGAATCCCCACAAACAAAAGTAGCGCCACAAACAGGCCCTTCCCCGCCTTTGCCTTCAGCTTTTCTCCGCCCTTGTGTCCCTTCTCCAGGCAAAAAGAGAAAAATTTGCCAATGACAGGTTTGTCCGCCCCCCATTCCAGCACCTTTCTGGCAAAGAGGAAAATGATAGGCACAGGAAGCATATTCCCTGCAATACACACAATGTAGCTGGGAAGCACCGGCAGGTCCATGCCCAGCGCAATGGGCACTGCTGCTCTCAGCTCGATCAAAGGCACCATAGAGACAAAAAACACAAACAAATATTTCTTCAGCATAGCAATCTCCTATCTTAATTTTTTTACCATTTTTCTCATTCCATTTCCAGACTCCCTATTTTCTACACATAGTCCCTCAAAAAGGCCAGGAGCCTATCCATCTGCTCATCGGTTCCGATTGTGATGCGCAGTGAATTGGATATCCGTGGCTTATCCCAGTACCGCACATAGATATCCGCCTCCCGCAGGGCCTGGAAAAGCAGCTTTGCGGGAATGGTTTTGTGGGAGGCAAAGATAAAGTTGGCTTTCGAGTCCGGGAAAGTAAATCCCAGCTCCTGCAGCTCCTTTTTGACCCGCTCTCTGGTGGCTACAATCTTTCCTACCGTATCCCGAAAATACCTCTCATCCCCCACGGCCTCCACGCCTAATACCTGGGCAGGCAGGTTCATGGTGTATGAATTAATGGAAAACTTCACATCGTTCAGATACTGGATCAGCCTTTTATTCCCTATGCAGAAGCCGATTCGCAGACCAGCCATGGCGCGGGATTTTGAGAAGGTCTGTACCACCAATAGGTTATCGTACTTCTCTATCAAAGGCAGCGCGCTTCTGCCGCCAAAGTCCACATAGGCCTCATCCACAATGACCACCACATCCCTGTTGGCCTGTATGATGCGCTCCACAGTCTCCAGACTCTCCAAAAGGCCTGTAGGCGCATTGGGATTGGGGAAAATCACACCGCCATTGGGTTGCATATAATCCTCAGGACAAATGTGCCAATCCTGATCCAAGGGGCAGGTCTTGTAGGGAATCCCGTGGACCTGGGCCCACACATCATAAAAGGAATAGGTCACATCTGGAAATAAAATAGGCTTTCCGCTGTGAAAAAAGGTCATAAAGGCCATAGACAACACATCGTCAGAGCCCACTCCCACAAATACCTGCTCCGGCTCCACCTGATAGTACGCTGCCAAGGCCTCTGCTAACAGCGTAGCATTCGGATCCGGGTACAGGCGAAGCGCCTTACAATCCATCTGTCTCAAGATCCGCTCCACCCCCGGCGCAGGGGGATAGGGACATTCATTGGTATTCAGTTTGATCATACCAGGCCGATTTGGCTGCTCCCCTGCCACATAGGGCACGACTTTTCGTACATTCTCTTCCCAACCCAACTTTTTATCCTTCTTTCTCTTGTTCTGTATACAGTCCTATAGAATCCTTTTCTTTCCGATAGCTGTCTGCCTGCTCTGGCATTCCCATCTCTTCATAGCAGCGGATCAGGCCTTCTAAGCTCTCCTTGCCCCCTGCCTGCAAAGCCAGAATGGGCTGAGTTTCGTAGACAGCATTGTAATACCACACCGCCGCCTCCTCCCAGTCAGAAATCCCCTCATAAAAATGTCCCATCTCACAGCAGATTTCCGAGCAGGCCTCCTGGGCAATCACCTTTGCAGTATATTTGAAGAAATTTACCGTATCCCCGGCAAGTCTGGCCGCCTTCGCCACAATGCAGCAGGCCTGGGTCATCTCCTCCCCATCCCGGTCATTGTCTGCCGCTGCCTCCAAAAAGACCTCCAGGGCCTGGGCAAAGTCCGCCTTGTCCCCGGCCAGCAATAGCTCCCTGGCATAGAGGCCCAACAGCCGTTTGGGAAGTCTATATCCCTCCTGCCAATGCTTGTGGAAATTGGCCAGATCCCGCTTTGCATGGCTGGCCTGTGGGAGATGGGTAATTACTATATCGCTGTCGTATATCACAGGCTCCAGGCGCACGGTCTCATGAATAGGGGCCTCCCACACAAAGTCCCGCTTTCTTTTGAACAGCTTGGGCCGATACTCCTCATCAAAATTGTATACTGTTCCAAACTGAAGCTGATTGGCATACTTCATCTGTACGATTTCAATCTCCGGCAGCAGCGTCTCCTTCAGGCGCTGGAACCGCAGTCTGTTCTCCGGGGAGAGCACTTCATCCGCGTCCGCAGAATATATATATTCCTGTGTGGCCTTAGAAAAGACGTAATTTCTGGCAGCACTGAAATCGTCTATCCATGGGAAGTCATAAATTTTGTCCGTATAGCGTCTTGCTATCTCTTTTGTGGCATCCGTGGAGCCAGTGTCCGCGATCACAATTTCGTCCACCAAATCCGCTACACTCTTCAGACATCTGTCCAATATCTTCTCTTCATTCTTCACAATCATGCACAGAGAAATTGTAACCATATCCCCGCCCCCATTTCTAATCAAACTAATACCGATATATCATCATACCAAAAAGAATACATTCTTTCAAGAAAATCAGTTGAGAATTTTTACAGGATGTGGTAGAATGACGTTATCGGCCTTACTTTATGCAATCTTACAGGAGGACTACATTATGTTTATCGTATTAGGTGGAGGTCTGCTGATTATCATTATCGCAGTGGTCATATCCGTGGTATCCAGCGTGGTATCAGCAGTAGCAGCAGATGTGGATGACACCGAGGATTGATGTAGAGCCCCTGCCGGATATCCGGCAGGGGCTTATTTTCTGTGCCAGTGGGCAATCGAGTAGGGGAATGCCCTTCTCCACTACTCGCCGCGCGGCCCGCATGCCGCCTTAGCGGCAAATTTCCATATGCGGGCCTGTGCATAAAAAAGTGCCTTCGGCACCGTTCTGATTCCATGTCCGTCTGGCAACGGACTTTCCTATAATGTAAAAAATGCTATGCAGTGGACAATCCCTCTGCATAGCATTTTCCTTTTTAGCCGTTTCAGCTCTCAGAATATCCTTCCTCCTGCAGCTTTGCCCCAGGAAGCTCACCCTTCTCAGGCAAAAGGATTCTCTGTGGGATACAGCACACCCTTAGGCTGGTTGTAGTTCAAATCCTCCACAGGTACACCGATGTACTTGAAGACCTCATACAGAGCCTTTCCAAAATGGCCAAAGGCCACTGCGCCGTGATGAGGATAATTTTTCTCAATCAGTACATGGCGATAGAAGCGTCCCATCTCTGGTATGGCGAATACGCCAATGCCGCCGAAGGACTTCGTGGCCACAGGAAGCACCTCGCCCTGTGCGATATAAGCGCGGAGCTTATTGTCCGCAGTAGACTGCAGACGGTAGAAGGTGATGTCTCCAGGGATAATGTCTCCCTCTAATGTACCCTGGGTCACTTCCTCAGGAAGAGTCCTGGCCATGATCATCTGATACTTCATGCTGCAGGAAGACAGCTTCTTCGTATTGGTATTGCCACAGTGGAAGCCCATGAAGGTGTCATTGTGGGTATAGCTAAACTTCCCGTGAATGGCATCCTCGTACATGTCATCGGGCACGGTGTTGTTGATATCAAGCAGCGTAACGATATCCTCGCTGACACAGGTGCCGATGAACTCGCTTAAGCATCCATAGATATCCACCTCGCAGGATACGGGAATTCCCATGCCAGTGAGACGGCTGTTCACATAGCAGGGCACGAAGCCAAACTGGGTCTGGAATGCAGGCCAGCACTTTCCGGCAATAGCCACATACTTGCGATATCCCTTGTGGGCGTCGATCCAGTCCAGCAGTGTCAGTTCATACTGAGCTAACTTGGGCAGGATCTCAGGCTTCTTGTTGCCAACGCCCAGCTCCTCCTCCATTTCCTTCACCTTTGCGGGAATTCTCTCATCTCCCTCATGCTTTTTGAAAGCTTCAAACAGGCTATTGTCAATATGGAGAGCGTCCTCCCCATAATCCAGTTTTTCCTCATCAATATCCTTAAAAACCTCATCCGCCCCCTCTTTTTGCCCGATGAGCTCAGCCATCA
>CANRZC010000025.1 GCA_947644185.1 uncultured Acetatifactor sp. | reverse complement strand
GTAGGAGGTGCGGCATGAATAAAGGTGATACGATAATTGATTTGCAGCTATATTGATCAGGAGGTAGATTTTAGTGTACCAGAAAGTGGATACAACTCTGAATTTTGTAGACAGAGAAAAGCAGATTGAACAATTCTGGGAGGAAAACCATATTTTTGAAAAAAGTATGCAAGAGCGCAAAGGAAGCCCTCTTTATACTTTTTATGACGGGCCGCCTACGGCCAATGGCAAACGCATTATTCCAGAAGACCTGATCCTATTGAAGGACGATATTATTGTAGCACAGGATGAAGAAACTGTCATCACCAAATGGAATACCTTAAATCCCAAAACTGCCTTTTCCCATGGCTGTTCCTGCTTTTTCCTGAAAGAGGGAATCAAGATCAGCAAGGTGTACCGAAGCGATCATTCTCTTCTGCGCTGGTATTGTGATATCGTGGACTATACCTTTGACTGTGAAGAAGAGAGTATGACCTACACAGACCTGTTGGCAGATGTGATTATCGATTCGGATGGAATGGTAAAGGTAGTGGATCTGGACGAGTTAGCTGAGGCTATGGAGCACGAGTGGATCACAAAGGAGCAGACCCTTCTTTGTCTGCGCAATCTGAATTATCTGCTCTCCTTGATCTATCGGGACAAATTCGACAGGCTCCAGGCAAGGCTGGATAGTTTGGGGTTGTAGCTTTCGCTACGTTCGAGCATCAAACAATTCCGCCCGAGGGCGGAATGGAACGGGAAGCTCAAACTCCGCTGCGCTACGTTCGAGCATCAAACAATTCCGCCCGGGGGCGGAATGGAACGGGAAGCTCAAACTCCGCTGCGCTACGTTCGAGCATCAAACAATTCCGCCCGGGGGCGGAATTGTTTTCAATAAAAGACGTGGCCGCCGATATTAATTCCGGTGAGTCCCTCTATGGGAGTCCTGAAGTACACACAATTTCCCACATTGGTAATGCCAGACATGGCTTCATCTGCAGCCCGGTAGCAATTGTCTGTGGCCTGGTCGGCAGCAAGCGCCAGATCCAGCCGTCCGCTGGCCACTGGCGAAAACTGCCAGCTCTGATAAATCACTCCCACCACGGTGTCAGGATACTGATTGCTGAGCACCCGATTGATGACTACGCTTCCCACGGCCACCTGCCCTTCATAGGGCTCGCCTCCGGCCTCACAATATATCAGATTTGCCAGAAGCTTTCGGTCTCCCTCCGCGAAGGTGACCTCTGAAATATTGCGCCAGACGCCGTTGGCCGCGGCCTGAGACATGGCAATTTCCTCCGCCAATTTCTTCTTCAGGTAATCCAGGTTCTCTTCCTTCTTCTTGATTTCCGCCTCATAGTTTAAAGCCTTCTGCTCCGCATCGGATATTTGGCTAGAATATTGGTTGATAGAGCTGGAGGCCTGGGCAATCAACTCGGTTACCTTGTCTCTCTCCGCCTGGGCTTTGGCACTTAGCTCCTCCAGCTGGGCCTTCTCTGTCTCCAGCCTGGCCTCCTGCTCCTCAATCAGGATTCTGTTGTTTTTATATGCCTCCAGCATCTTCTGATCGTAGGCTGCTACCTTTTCCATCCGATCCGCCAGGTTTAACAGCTCCCCCAGACTGCCAGCAGACAGCAGTGCAGTCACATAGTTTTCCTCCTGGCGTTCATACATAGAGCGAACCATGGCAGCCATACTCTTTTGCTGCCACTCCTCTGTGGCTTTTGCCTCCTCCAACGCGGCCTGGGTGTCTGCGATTTCCTGCTGTTTTTCTTTGGTCAGCCGCTCTAGCTCCTCCAGATTCGCCACCACAGTGTTCATCTGGGTATTTAAGTAAGACAGCTCCTGTTCTAGGCTGTTTCGCTTTCCTTCCAGATTGTTTAGATTTTCCTGTGTCTTGTCCAGTTCGTTTTGGAGTTTGTCTTTCTCCCTCTGTTCTCTTTCAATCTCTTCTCTGGTCTTAGTAGTGGCCATAGCCACGGGCATGCCGGGGACAGGCTCAAATTCCGTAACCAGAAGAATCACTGCCAGAACGACTCCTGCCCTCTTCCAATGTCTCAACGCATACACCGCCTTCCATACTTGCACCTATTGCTTCTGACAATATTCCTATTATTTTGTACCAAAGATCCGGTCGCCTGCGTCTCCCAGACCGGGCACTATATAGCCATGGTCGTTGAGCTTCTCGTCCAGGGCTCCCACATACACATCTACATCCGGGTGGGCTGCTTTCATGGCCTCGATTCCCTCTGGTGCAGCGATAATGCACATGAAGTGAATGTTCTTACAGCCCTTTTCCTTCAGCATCCGTATAGCCGCCACAGAGGAACCACCTGTAGCCAACATGGGATCCACCACAAATACCTCCCTGTCCGCGCAGTCTGCTGGAAGCTTGCAGTAATATTCCACAGGCTTTAAGGTCTCCGGATCCCTGTAAAGGCCGATATGTCCCACTTTTGCAGCGGGAATCAGGGTCAACATACCGTCCACCATGCCCAGACCTGCCCGCAGAATGGGAACAATGGCCATCTTCTTACCGCTGAGCTCCTTCACCACTGTCTTACAGATAGGGGTCTCGATCTCCACATCTGACAGCTTCAGTTCTCTGGTGGCCTCGTAGCAGATCAACATGGCAATCTCGCTGATGGTCTGGCGAAAATCCTTCGTTCCCGTGTCGTTTCTGCGGATCAGACCGATCTTGTGCTGAATCAGCGGGTGATCCATGATGAATACATTTGCCATTTTCTTTTCCTCCACTTTTCGTATATTCTATCTTTTTCTTATCTTTTTTCGATCAAATCTATCCTTCTCTGGTGTCGGGCTTCCCCGGAAAAAGCAGTGTTCAAAAAGGTGTCCACAATCTCTATGGCCAAATTCATCCCCACAATTCCGCCTCCCAAAGCCAACACATTGGCATCGTTGTGAAGCCTAGTCAGCTTCGCCGTCAGGCTGTCCGCGCACAAGGCACAGCGGATGCCTGGGTGCTTGTTGGCTGATATGCTGATGCCGATGCCTGTGGTGCAGATGACAATGCCTTTCTCAGCCCGTCCCTCTGCCACAGCCTGTGCCACTGCGTGTCCATACACTGGATAATCGCAGCTTTCTTCCTTATAACAGCCCAGATCCTCGTAGGGAACTCCAGTTTCCTCCAAATGCTTCATAATGCACTGCTTCAATGCAAATCCCCCATGGTCACTTCCAATTGCTACCATACTCCCACTCCTCCTCTTTCCACGATACTTCTAATGCCACAGCTCACTGCACATTTTTAGAATCTCCATCCTCTTTGGCAGGCAGCCTGACAATGGTATGCCCCGCAGCCTTGAGAAGGCGATTCATGATAGCCTGTCCCAGCCCCTTGTCCGAAAAGCTCTCAGAATAAATGCAGTCCACGCCTTCGTCGTCCATCTCCCGCAGCACTGTAAACAGGTTCCTTGCGATCTCTTCTTCGGCCTCACGGCTTCCTATACATTTTACCACATCTATACGGTATTGTTCAAGCATTTCTGTGGTGGCAATGACACCACACTTTTTTCCTGCTGCCCCTTCAGCCAGGGCCTTTGCATTGATATAGGAGACCACCTGTCCCGGCTCCCCCTCCACGATGACTAGCTTCCCCTTTGGAGCATAGTGGCGGTACTTCATACCAGGGGCCTTGGGCGCTTGATGGCTGTCTGGATCTATGATTGTGACATCTATGTCAACTTTTCCCAATAGCCTGTCTAGCATCTCCTGGGTCACATAGCCTGGGCGCAGGATCCGGGGCCTGGCAGAAGTCAGGTCAATGATGGTGGATTCCAGGCCAATGCCCACCTCTCCTCCGTCTATGATCATCTCGATCCGGCCATTCATGTCCTCCATCACATATTTTGCACAGGTAGGACTGGGCTTTCCCGACAGATTCGCGCTGGGGGCAGCAATGTATCCGCCGCTGTAATCAATCAGCCTCTGGGCCACTGGGTGGGAAGGAAAGCGCACTGCCACCGTATCCAAGCCACCTGTGGTCTCCCTTGGAACCACCTGGGCCTTTGGCAATATCATAGTGAGAGGGCCTGGCCAGAAGGCATCCGCAATCCTGACGGCAGCCTGGGGCAGATCGTTTACGATTCTGTGGATATCCTCAAAACGGCAAATGTGGATGATCAGGGGATTGTCCGAGGGCCTGCCCTTGGCGGCGTAGATTTTCTTTGCAGAAGCCGGATTCAGAGCGTCCCCGCCCAGGCCGTAGACCGTCTCTGTGGGAAAGGCAACCAGGCCGCCGCTTCTTATGATTTCGCCAGCCTGGCGCAAGCCTACCTGGGAAGTAAGCTCTTTGCAGTTTTTATCTATGTGAATGAGTTTTGTTTCCACCAATTTTCCTCCAGTAGCAGTTCCTAAAGAGATTGCCTTGAATAAGGCCATTGTACCATAATTTCCTGAGCCTTCAAACATTTTTTATGTATTTCTCTGGATCCGCACCCTCTTCCCTGGCTGCAGCGCATATTCCTGCCCGGAAAGCTTCAAAACCCCTTCTGTGTCACAGGGCAGGGACACTGCTATGAAATCCGCTCCGTATTCCACTGAAATCTCCCCCTTTATGGTAGTGATATGTCCTCTGGCGGCGGGAACGGCATTCATACACAGGGGCTCAATGACAATCTGCCCGAATCCCGCGCTGTGGTCTCTCTGCCGGATTCCTAAAACATACTCAAACAAATACCTGGAGACTGCCCCGAACATGGGGTGACACTGGGACCGGTGGCCTGTCCAATATTCTGAAATTGTAGTCGCTCCCTTTTGCATCTGCTGCCAGAAGGAGATATCCTCCCTGGAGGTCAAAAGGCTCATGGCAAGCTCTGCCTCTCCCCTCTGAAATAAAAGCCTGGTCAGAATGTCCGTGGCAAAAATTCCCGTGTCATATTTCTGGATCTCACGGTAATATGCTACCATATTCCGAAACGTCCGCTCATCTCCCATCCCCAGATCCAGGGCAAAGGCATTGCTGCCCTGCCTGTTTCCGGCAAAGTCTCCTGTAGCTGGATCAAAGTACCGCTCCATCATGGCCTGCTTCTTCTGTGCTATCCGCTCTCTTAAAAGTCCGTCGTTTTCGTGCCTATCCAGCACCTGATTGATGGCAAGCACCAATTCCATGGATTTCACATAAAAATAAGTGTTCACAAAGGGTTCTGGAACTCGGGTTGCGTCCAGCTCATTAAAGCCCATGGCCGGCGCGCACCAGTCCCCCAGACACCAGACACCAGGCAGATCCGATGTGACCAACCCCTCTTCACTGTGAGCCTCCATAAAGTCAAACCAATGGAGCATCTGGGGATACAACTCCTCTAATATATCCTGCTCTCCATACTGCTTATAATACTGATAGGGAACCACCACAATAGCGCAGCCCCATCCCCCAGGACCTCCCCCTGCGGTGAAAAACGGAGAGGTGTACTGCACATGCCCTGTGATATGGTCCTGGCAGTCTGCAATATCATAGATCCATTTCCGGTAAAACGCTCTGGCATCCAGCTGCAGCATAGCCGCGGCACAGGTGAGCTGGCCGTCCCCTGTGTACCCTCTGCGCTCCACATGGGGACAGTCAGAGGGAATGCCGCAGTGCATATTGTCCAGCTGGGTGCGGATGTAAGCCTCTCGAATCCAGTTTAAGGTTTCATCCTCACAGGAAAAGGATGAATTCACTCCAATATCACTATGAACGACAGCAATGTCTTCCACCTGAGCGTCACCCTTCACCTCAAAATACCGGAAGCACATCCAGGTAAATTTGCAGTGAAGCTTTCGCGGCCTGCCGCCTGTGATAAAATTTGTGTGCTGTCCATAGGTGTGTTCCTCCTCCAGTTTTCCCTGTGGATCCAGCAGTTCCCCGTATCTGACCTGGATCTCTTCCCCTGCAGGCGCATCTGATGTAAGAATCGGATATCCTGTGATCAGCTCTCCAGCGTCATAGATGCGCAGATCCCCCGTTTCGCCGATAAGCTTCGGGTTGATCCGCCGAATGACCCTGTCTGCCGGGCAGTCCTGCACATAGAGATTGGTCTCCACTGGCTCCTCCACCGTCACCCCTTCCCAATGGGCATCTTCGTAGGAGGGCTCCATCCATGTCTCCTCGTATCCTCTGTAATCATGGGTCTCCCCAAGCCACAGATTTGCCTCCTTTACAAAGCCCGGCGTCCATTTTAAGCTCTCGTCAGATACCAGGCTGCCCTGGCGTCCGTTCTTGTCCCGGTAGCTTATGTGATAGCAAAGCTTGATGGGGCCATACCCCTCCCCAGGACGCTCATACCAGCCTGGGCCCATCATGATACAGATGGTATTCTTCCCCTCTGTGAGATAGGGCGTCACATCGTAGACCGGGCAATACAGGCGGAAGCGGAATTCCTCCTGAAAGGGCTTGCCGCCATAGATCAGATTCGTCCTTTTCTCATATTCGCTGGCCAGAGACAGGAACAGATCCTCTCCCACTGGCTTTCCGTTCAAGTATAGCGCAAAGAATCCAAGCACCGCCAGGGTGATGGAAGCCTCCTCTATCTCAGGCAGAGTAAAAACGCCCCGAAACAACGGCGTCTGGCACCTGCCTCCTGTGGAAACCCATTTCCCATCCCCCAATTGCGCACGTTTATATCCACTCATTTTGCCTCTCCTCTCCAGGTTTTGTATTCTTTTTATCGGCATAGGAAAAACGCACAAACAGTACATTTGTGCGTTTTCTTTACAAATATCCGGCAAATTACTTATTCGCCATAAATTCTGAGAATTGTCTCTGGTATTCCGCCACGTACTGATCCAGCCCAGCATCCTTCAATTCCTGCAGCACAGCCGGCCATTCGCTGTCGAAATCGCCCATGCCGTACATAAGAGGGATCACCTTTTCCTGGATGATAGCGTTCATCTGCGCCGCCTGGGTGTCAACGGGGCTGGAGTCAAAGATAAATCCCGCCTCTTTTACCACGATACAATCTTCGTCAAAGTGAAGATATCTTTCGATTTCCGCCGCATCATATTTTTCGCTGATTTTTTCATATAGGAATGTCCGGGACTGCCATCCATAGATAAAATCATCCGTAGTGGTTCTGTCGATACTGCCGTCTTCCAAAACAGTGTAGTCCTTCCCCTCTACCCCATATAGGCAAAAGCGATAGTTCTCTTCACTTTCGTAGATCCAGTTGATCAGTCTCACATAATGCTCCACATTCTCCTGATCCGCCGCGGAAACAGCCCATCCCCAGTCATAATTATTGGAGATGACAGAAGGGGTATCCCCGATAACCAGATATCTGACGTCAGCCTGTTCATTCATACCATCATGGCGATAGATGCTGGTATTTCCCCCAAAATTTATCAGACCGTTTCCATTGTTGTATTCGTCCTGAGGATTGGTGGGGGAATTGGTGATATGCTCCTGCTTAATATATCCAAGGTCATGCCATTCCCGGTAAATTTTTACCAGGTTGTGGAACCACTGAGATTCATAAAAACTGATCACCTCATCGCTGTCAGGCTCTGACTGATTTAACACCACGGGGGGAATGGGCCAGGGGAGCTTTAGGATAGCATCCGGCGCATACACGGAGTTCAGAGCCTTCGGAAAGCATCCCGCATTGCCGATAATATATAAATCCGGATATTTTTCATGTACTGCCGCGCAGGCCGCCATGAGATCGTCGTATGTCTGAATCTGTGTATAGTCCCAGCCCACCTCATTTAAGATATCATTCCTGATAGAAAAGTTGTCCTGAGGCCCTCCCCAGATCATGCCGCCCACCGGAATGGTGACGATTTCCCCCTGCCATTTCACGAATTCAAAGCCGGCTCCCATACGTGCCTCCAGATATTTGGGCCCGATCTCCCGAATCATGTCTTCGTCAAAGGTGGCCAGATAACCGTTTGTGGCAAAGGTGGGATCCTGGGTCAGGATATTCATAAATCCAAATTTCTCGCCGGAAGCCAGCATAGTGGCCACCTTGTCAATGCTTCCCCAGGGCAGATATTCAATTGTCACGTCCAGGTTCAGATCCTCCAGCACTTTCTCATGAAATTCATTTTCCCAGAATTCTGTGTTGCGCACACCTGCTTCTCCGTACATAACAAGGCGTAAGGCCACCGGGGCTTCGTCCTTTTTCTGGGTCTCTTTGTCCTCTCCCCCGCTATCCTCTGCCTGGGCGCTACTGCCTTCACTTCCTGCACTGCTTTCGCTGCCTTTGCTGCCACATCCTGCCAGTACACCGGTCAACATGCAGACGCCCAGCAACAATGCCAGTAATTTCTTCGCCATATTTTCTCCTCCTTCACTTTGTCCACAACTCCTGTGGTACTTTGTAACTTTCTCTATATCAGACTGTCTCTCTCAGACAGCTAATACCTTGTAAAGCGCCTATCCCTTAATACCTCCCACATTGATTCCCCTTACAAAATACTTTAAGGTAAAGGGATACAGCAGCACAATGGGCACCACAGTCAATACCACAATGGCCATTCTCGCTGTGGTAGTAGGCACTACCACCTTATCCAGCATTCCCTGCAGATCCTTATTATTCAGCAGCGCCGACACATTATTCAGCATGTCATAGAGCATTTTTGTCATAGTGTTCCACTTTGCACTGGAAATAAAGTAATTGGGCAGTGCAAAATCATTCCAAAATCCCAGGATATTAAAGAGGGCTACTGTGACAATCCCGCCCCTGGCCAGAGGGATGGACACCCGGACAAAAATCTGCCCGTGGGAAGCTCCGTCCAGCTTTGCCGCCTCAATCAATTCTTCTGGAACCTGTCTGAAATTTCCCCTTAAGATGAACATATTCCAGACGCTTAAGCCAGAGGGGATAAAGAGGGCGAATATATTATTTTTTAAGCCATAATATTGCGTACACATGATGTACCATGGAAGCAATCCGCCGCTGAACACTGTGGTAAACCATGCAAAGAAGGACAGGGCCCTGGAAAATCGAAAGACCGATTTCTTCTGGGTCACAGCATAGGCAAAGCAAGTTGTCATCACCACGCTGTATAGGGTTCCCAGGATCACCACACATAGTGTGATCCCATAGGCCCGCATTAACAGCTTCCACCTGGTCTGGAACAAAAAAACATAGGTTTCCACAGAGGGTTTTGCCGGAAAGAGGGTATAGCCAAATTCCCGTACATATTTCTCGTCTGTGAAAGATGTGGATACCACCAGCAGCATAGGCAGTATGCAGAGCAGAACCAGTGTGAGCAAAATGCCTATGCACAGCCTGCTTTCTCTGTGTAGCTTCTGTTTTCTCATTCTTATACCCCCTAGAATAAGGAATACTCCGGATCCACCTTCCGGGCAATCAAATTCGCACTCAGCACCAGTACCGCTCCCACCACCGCCTGGTACAGACTCACTGCAGAGGAAATTCCAAATTTACCCTGCCCGATTCCCATCCGATAGACATAGGTGGTAATCGTATCTGTGGTCTCCAGCAGAAGGGGATTCATCCGGGTCATACCCATAATCTTCTCCAGGCTGGAGCCCAGAATCCCTCCCACATCCAGCAAAAACAGCATAATGATCGTAGGCTTCAGCAGCGGAATGGTAATCTTCACAATCTTTTTCCACCGGCCTGCCCCGTCGATTTCCGCCGCTTCGTACAGACTGGGATCAAAGCCTGTGAGAGTGGCGTAGTACACAATGCTTCCATAGCCAAATCCCTTCCATACGGATGCAATGACCAGAATGGCCCACCAATACTGAGGACTGGCGTTCCAGGGAACTGCTTCTCCTCCGAAAAGGGTAATGAGCTGATTCAAAAGTCCTTTCTCATCTGCCAGGATTCCGTCAGAAATCCCCCCTATGACAATCCAGGATAAGAAATTGGGAAAGAGAATAAAGGTCTGGATAAATTTTCGAAATTTTTCACTCTTGATCTCTCCTAACATCACTGCCACAGCCACATTGACGAAGATGCCAATGGTAATGCCTAACAGATTCATGACCAAAGTGTTGCGGGTTGCCCGCATGGCATATTTCATATTGTCAAAGAGGAAAATGAAATTCTTCCAGCCTACAAATTCACTGCCAAAGAGACCGCCCTGGTAGGTATAGTTTTCAAAGGCCAGATAGATCCCGGCCATGGGGATATAGCAAAACAATATCAGGAAGACGAACCCCGGCAGCGCCAGAAGATAAAAGAAATAATTCTTCTGAAGCTCCTTCCACAAGCTGTCCCTTCTGCCTGTGACGACTGTGGTGCTGTTTTGCATTTTCTTCTTGCCTGCTGCCATTTCTCCTGTCACCTCGTTTTCCTAAGCTGTATCCCATTTTATCCGAAAAGAACCCCATTACAAGGAATCTATCCTGCTATCCAGCAAGCAATCCTCTTTCCCTGCCTCCCCTCTGAGGCTGATTTCCCATGGTCAGAACCAATCCTGCTATTTGGGAACAAAAAATGCTGTCCGCGAAAATTTCCTTGAAAAAAACAGGGAAAACAGTAAAATAATAGAAAACACACCAGGGTAGAATACCAATAAAAAAGGATATAATACAATCGAGAAAGGATATTCCACATGTTCCAGCCTCTGGCAAAGAAGTATACTAGGCTGCTTTTGAGCGCCGTCAGCATCATTTTTATCACTTATAGCTTTGTAGTCTTTTTTGCTTACTGCAATCTGTTGAAAAATGACTACAATGACAAAATAGCCTATTTCAGCAATCAACAGGTGGCCAACGCAGAGAAGACACTTTACTTGACAGAATTCCATACGAAAATGTTTTCCTCCAAGGTCAAGGAGTTTTCTACCGGTACCTTCCAGCAATATGAAATCTATCAGGAGCTGCGTAGAGTCTCTTCCCTCAGCTTAGACATCTCCGGTTTTTTCCTGATAAGCTCCGATTTTTCCTATACCACCTCCCAGAATGATTATCATCTGGCCAGTGCTCTGTTACAGGATCACCCTGCACTTTTTGACACGCCCTCCCAGGATATCCAGTGGTACTATCTGCAGTACACAGATACTACCCAGGATGCACTCCTGTGCACGAAGTCCATCCTGTACGGAGACGCTCAGTCCTTTTACACCCTCTGCGTCACCATCCCTGCAGCCACCATACTACCGCTTCCTGCCTCGAACCGAAAGGATTCCTCCATTTTTTCGGATCACAATTTTTCCTACAGCATCCTGCCAGACAGCAGTTCTGTGCTGCTTATGGAGGATATTTCCTCTGCCTCCCAGACTTTGTCAGGCAGGGAGGCGCACCCTGAGGTTTTCCAAAAAAGAATTGGATCCTCCCCTTTTACCCTGTGCATGCAGATACAGGAAACCCCTCTGCACAGAATGCTGCTGTTTTTCTTCCTGGGTATATTGCTTTTGTGCGGTGTGTTGTTTTTAGGAGCCTTTCTGACGCTCAAGTATTTCCTGGGGAAATTGACCAGTGGCCTGTCAGCCCTGTCCGGTCAGTTCTCCCGTTTTATCGATACCCTGGACCCTTAAGGAAAGGTAGGTGATGACATGTACAAGCTTCTCATTGTAGACGATGAGCCCTTGATAAGAGAGGGGCTGCGGGACTCCATCTGCTGGTCAGACTGTGGTTTTGTCATAGTGGGCGAGGCGACAAACGGTAGGGATGCCCTGTTAAAAATAGAGGAGCTGGGACCCGATGTGGTGCTCACAGATATGCGCATGGGCATTATGGACGGCACCAATCTGATTCCCACCATCAAGCACCGCTATCCCAGCATCCAGATTGTGATTTTGACAGCCTACAACGAATTTACCTACGCAAAGCTGGCCATTGAGCACCATGTGTTCGCCTATATCTCTAAGCCCGCCTTGAATGAGGAAATCACCCACACCTTTCGCCGCTTAAAGACAAAGATGGACCAGGACAGGCAGGTCCTAAAGGAGCTGCATTCCTATTATGATTACCGCATGGACGCCTTACTGACCCAGCTTTTATATGACTCTCACCCAGCGGATGCAGACATTGACAAGCTTCGCAAGGGCCTGCATATCCAAAACACCAAAAGCGATTTCTTCCTTGCGCTGCTGGAGATAGACACAACCCGGGAAGCAGAGGCTCCCTCCGCAACAAGACGGCTGTCTCTCATGCTGAATGAACGGCTTGATTACTACCTGAGCATCAATGAGAACAGCATCTTGAAGGCCACTCTCTCCCCGTCAGAAATCGCGCTCTTGGTCTTTACTGCCAGCCGTGATTTCCGGCAACAGACCGCTTTCCTGCATGATATCAGCAATGATTTTGGGAATCTGACCCAGGTTCCCGTGACCATTGGCGTCAGCGGTACCTTCCGAAGCCTGGCCGCAATCCACCGCTCCTATGAGCAGGCCCGAAAAGCCCTGTCCAAAAAAGCACAGCTGGGGCCTGGCACCATCATCGACTACATGAAGGTCAGTGCCCTGCACGAGGAGACTCCTGTCTTGTCTGAGCAGGAAATTCAAAGCCTCATACAGAGCGTGATCCTGGCAGACAAGGCGGCTGTCACAGATGCCCTGCACCGATATTTCGATTCTCTGGAAACCCGCAATATCAATTTGACCGACCTAAAATCCAACATGACCACACTGGCCACAGCCACCATCCGCCAGGTCTTCAAAAGCGCCTACACAGTGCAGCTGGTGTTCGGAAAAAGCATTCGGCCCGCAGCGGACATAGATACCCTGCAGACAGTTATGGATATCCAGGCATATATGCAAGACTTTTTGGACAGGATTCTGCTGAGCATGCAGTGTACCAAAAGCCTTCAGATTGGCATAAAGCAGTACAGTCCCCTGATCAACAAGGCAGTTTCCTATATCATTATGAACTATCCAAAAAATATTAAAGTTTCTGATGTTGCCGAAAAGCTCTACATCTCAGAGTCACGGCTGATGCATATTTTTAAGGAGGAGACCGGGAAGACCTTCAACAGCTTCCTGACAGAATACCGGATAGGACTGGCGGAGGCCATGATAAAGTCCGGGCATTACAAGCTGTATGAGATATCGGAGCTAGTGGGCTACCAGAACCCCATCACCTTCCGCAAGGCCTTTACCAAAATCATAGGGTCCATTCCCTCTAAATATCAGTGAAAAGGGGGTTCCAATGCATTACCATCATATACAAATAAAACGGTTTATCGTTTCCTATATTATACTATTTGGATTTGTGGGGTCTTTGGTTATCACAGTGTTTTCCTATTTTTTCGGCCTTACCTTTATCCAGAAGAATTATACCAACAATTATGTACAGACTACCTTTGATATTTTTGACCATGATATGGAGAACCTGGTGAAGCAGAATAATCTGATTATTTTTGACATTGCCTCCAATAAAAGCCTGCGGCAGATTTTTCTGGATACTGGCATGACAATTGTGGAAAAGCGCCATAAAGTACAGTGTCTTTTAGAGGATTTCCTTGCAGGCTACAGTGAAATTCGACAGATCGATATCCTGTCAAGCGCCGCTGTGCGCTACACCTATGTGGCGCCACTGTTCGACAGGGAGTCACCGCTCCCCCTGCCGTCAGATGCCTATATCTCTGGCTTCACCAACCGGTCGTTAAATCTCTACGATCACTGTATCCTGGACCAGACCGGCAATCCCTGCCTCATCCTGGGCCGCAATACAGACATCGGCGCAGTTATCTTGTATCTGAATGAGTTTGCAGTCAGCAGCTTATATCAGTCCAGTGCCCTGAAAAATAGTACCATATTCCTGTCAAACAATGAGCGGATCATTTCCTGCTCGGATCCGGACTATATCGGGGCCGCCGCCGCACTGCCCTTAAAGGAAAGCAGCCCTACCCTCTATACCCATCTGGTAGAGCTTTCTGCTCTGGGGGAAAATCTGGAATTGGTATATATTCCCTCTGAGCAGGATCTGATTCAGGTATCCGGGAGATTAAACCGGATTCTGTTTGTGACCCTTTTTGGCACTGTGTTTGTGTGTTTATTTTTGGTGCTTCTGGTCTCCAGACAACTGTTTCGCAGTATCAATACCCTGCGCAAGAATCTACGGAATTTTTCAGATGACTACAATTTCGTCTTTAAGATAAATCCCCACAGTGAGCTGGCACAGTTAGAGGAGCAGTTCCTTACCATGTCCAATCAGATTCGTACCTTAATACAGGATATTGCAAGGGAAAAGGATGAGACCCGGATAGCGGAGCTATCATAAAGTGAGGGCCATAAGGATCCAATTCATGATCTATGAATA
>CANRZC010000024.1 GCA_947644185.1 uncultured Acetatifactor sp. | reverse complement strand
GATAAAATCCGCCTTGAAATCAAACCAAGAGAAGACGAAGAGGACGAGGAAGAAGATTACGATGATTTCAGCGAAGATGAGACCAGTGCCACTGATTCTCGCTGCTATGTGCCCCTAAATCCCGATGGGCAGACAGAGGAAGGGAAGGATGGGGAGACTGCCGCACAGGAGCCAGAGGCCCCCGCTGAGGAGCCTGCTCCTTCCGAAGAGTCCCCCGCAGCCAAGCCGGATGGCTTCACACCTCTTGCAGAGAAAGTGGCAGAGACCGCGGAGAATGCTGAGGAAACCGTGGAAAAGTTCTTTGATGAGAACAGTGCAGAGTAAGCCCTATTCCCCAATGAAATCAAAACACAGGATGTGGCAAGGAAAGACGATCCCCCCATATCCTGTGTTTTCTTATACACATCCTTTCATTGCCAGGCCTGCCGTAACAGGGTCACACCCTCTCTGATCTTCTGCTCTCCCAGCCCGCCAAATCCCAGCAATACAGTCCGGCTGTCTGGCGCCTCCTCCACCATGCTCTCCGACAAGCCATAGACCCGCACACCACACTGGGCTGCCCGCTGTACCAGCTCTCTTTCCCCTATTGGGTCTTTCGCCGTCAATAGCAAGTGTAGCCCTGCATTCTCCCCTGCTATCTGAAATGTCTCCCTCATATCTCCCAGGCATTCCAGCAGCAGCTCATGTTTTGCCCGGTAGATCTTGCGCATCTTGTTCAGATGTCGCTCAAAGTACCCCTCTCCAATAAATGCGTTCAGGATGCTTTGATCGATCCGGGAAACAGTGCAGGAATAGAAGGCACAGTCCGCCCTGTACTTTCTAAGCAGCTTGTCCGGCAGCACCATAAAGCTCACGCGGATGGCCGGCGCAATGGCCTTGGAAAAGGTTCCAATATAAATGACCCGGCCATGGGCGTCTGAGGCTAGCAGTGCTGGAATGGGCTTACCCCGGAACCGGAATTCACTGTCATAGTCGTCCTCTATCAGATACCTGTCACTTCCGCTGCCCGCCCATTTTAACAATTCCATTCTCCGTCCGATAGGCATCACAGTCCCTGTGGGGAACTGATGGGAGGGCATTACATAGGCAGCCTGCACATCCCACTGTTCCAGCTTATCTGCCCGCATTCCACACTCATCCATCTCCACTGTGATGATGTCATAGGCAAAAGAGCGAAGGATCCGATAGGATCTTTTGTAGGTGGGATTCTCCATGGCTATCCGCATATGAGGCCCTAAGATTTTCTCCAGCAAAAGCAGCAGATAGTCATTTCCCGCTCCTACGATGATCTGCTCTGGCACACAATCTACTCCACGGGAGGAGTGTAGATAGCGGCAGATGGTCTGGCGCAGCTGGTAATCCCCCTGGGCCTCCCCCTTTGCAAACAGGTCGCTGTTGGCATAGGTCAGTATATTTTTGGTAATTCTCTTCCAGACACCGAAGGGAAATCCTGTCATGTCAATATCATAGGGTGAAAAGTCAATGGCATACGCTTGCCCTGTCTGCACCTCCTCCCCACAACAACTCCCTCGCTTCTTCATATCACTATCCAGCTGTAATAAATCCTCCAAAGGGCATACAAAATAACCCTTGCAGGGCCTGGACTCAATGTACCCCTCACTGAGTAGCTGTCCATAGGCATAGTCCACGGTACTCCTGGCCACCTGGAGATATTCTGCCAAAAAACGGGTAGAGGGAAGCCTCTCCCCGGAGAGAAGCTTCCCATCCTTAATTTCTCCCTTAATATGCTGATAAATTTGCTGGTACAGACGAATGCCTCCACCCGTCTGTATCTGAAATGTCATCTCATTCAAAACCGTTCCCCATCATTCCTGGTGCTTCTTCATCTCCCGCGTCACGTGCTCCTTCATGTCCCTGGCTTTGTCCTTGATACGGGGGTTTGCGCTCCTGGATGTAATGATGCTGCCCAGAAGCTTTAGTGACACGTCAAAATCTGTAAACCGGGATGCCAGCACAGCCAACAGATAGTCCACAGTGACCTCATTCATGCCGCACATGGGGAACATCTCCGTCTGCCTGGCCTCTGTGAATCCCTTGTAGGCATTCTCCAAAAGCTCATTCTCCTGGCTCTCCAGCTCTGCAATCAGCTTTTCGTCCGGCTGCTCCTCTTCCCGTAAGCTCTCCACATACCCTCTGGTAAGCCATGCATATTTCAGACAAATATAGGCTCTCTCGCTGGTCTTTGCATGCTTGACCACAGCCCCCACCAGTGCCAGCTTATACCGTTTCTGGGCTTCCTCGTAGGAATAGGTCTCCCCCTCATAAGGCTTAATGCGCACGGTCTGGCTGATTTTTTCCTTAATGAGCTTCGCCTGCCCTGATGTGATACCTGTAAAATAGCGCATCAACGCCGCATATCCACAGATAGGGCACATTACCACCTCGTATTTTGCCGCATCGATTCCATCATATCTGGCCCGAAGATCTGGGTCCGTGCCCAAAAGCTTCGCCTTATTGGATTTCATAAGCTTGGCTGTAAAGGAGCTGTCGCACACTGGGCACACAAAGGATCTGTCATATATCAGATCCTTTTCCTCTACCTTCGCTGCCACCGCTTGCTCTGCCTTTTCTGCCTCCTTCTTTTTTGGCTCTTCAAAGAGACTGACATTTTCAAGGCTTCCCAGCCCCAGGCTCCTCAAACCTGATAATATCCCCATACTTAAGCCCTCCCTGGGCAATCACACCATACTCTCTCAAAAGGTTTCCTTGTATCTTAAGTCCCTCAGCCTATGACTCCTTGGGCAGGACATAAGAGCTCTTAAGCGACACTATGCGGTTAAACACAAGGGCATCTGGCTTAGAGTCTTTTGCATCCACACAGAAAAATCCCTGTCTTACGAACTGGAATCGATCATACTTTTTCGCTCCTGCAAAGGCGGGCTCCAGATAACAATTCTCCCGCACTGTCAGAGAATTGGGATTTAAGTTCAGGCTTCCGTCTTCATTGTACACGCCCTTTTCCTCATCAATGATATTCTCGTACAGCCGGACTTTGGCTGTGACAGCCGTCTGCGCAGCCACCCAGTGAATGGTACCCTTTACCTTCCTTCCGTCAGGACTGTTTCCCCCTCTGGAAGCCGGATCATAGGTACAGTGCACCTCTGTCACATTGCCGTCCTCATCCTTGACACAGCCAGTACATTTCACGAAATAAGCATTCATCAAGCGCACCTCATTGCCTGGGAACATGCGGAAATATTTCTTCGGCGGCTCTTCCATGAAATCTTCTCTCTCGATATACAGCTCTCTGCCAAAGGGCACTTCCCTGCTGCCTAAAGCCTCATTCTCTGGATTGTTCCCCACAGTCAGCATTTCAGTCTGCCCTTCGGGATAATTGTCAATGATGAGCTTCACAGGATCCAGCACAGCCATCATGCGCGGTGCCTTTGTCTTCAAGTCCTCCCTAATGCAGTATTCCAGCATGGCGTAATCCGCAATGGACTGGGCCTTGGAAACGCCGCACAGCTCCACAAACCGTTTGATAGATTCCGGCGTAAATCCTCTGCGCCGCAGGGCCGCAATAGACACCAGTCTGGGATCGTCCCAGCCATCCACGATGTTTTCCTGTACCAGCTTCTTGATATAGCGCTTTCCGGTGACTACATTCTTTAAATACAGCTTTGCGAACTCGATCTGCTTCGGGGGATGGGGATACTCTAGCTCCCGCACCACCCAGTCATACAGGGGCCTGTGATCCTCGAACTCCAGTGTACAGATGGAATGGGTGATGCCCTCTATGGCATCCTCGATTGGATGGGCAAAATCATACATGGGATAAATGCACCATGCATCCCCGGTGTTGTGATGGGTCATGTGGGCTACACGGTAGATGACAGGATCCCGCATGTTGATATTGGGGGAGGCCATGTCAATGCGGGCTCTGAGCACCTTCTCACCGTCCCCATACTTTCCAGCCCTCATTGCCTCAAACAGCTCCAGATTCTCTTCCACGGAGCGGGTGTGGTAAGGATCATCCCGACCTGGCTCAGTAAGGCTTCCCCGGTATTCCCGGATCTCCTCCGCTGTCAGATCCGACACATATGCCTTGCCCTTTTTGATAAGCTTTACCGCTGCCTGGTACATCTGTCCGAAATAATCCGAGGCAAAAAACAGCCTGTCCTCCCAGTCAGCTCCCAGCCACTGGATGTCCGCTTTGATGGATTCCACGAACTCAATGTCCTCCTTTGTGGGATTGGTGTCGTCGAATCGCATATTGAATTTGCCATTATACTGTTTGGCCAGGCCGTAGTTTAAGAGAATGCTTTTCGCATGGCCGATGTGAAGATAGCCGTTGGGCTCAGGTGGAAAGCGGGTGTGCACGGTGTCATATACGCCCTCTGCCAGGTCCTTGTCGATAATGGTTTCTATAAAGTTTCTGGATTCTGTGTCGCTCATTTTTTCAAATCCTTGCCTTTCTTATATTGGGTTTCCGCAAGTTACGGGCAGAGGCCCTCAAAACCTTGTTTTGAGGGCTCGCTTCGCTCCTCAAATGGTCGAAAAATCAACTGCCCGAGCGAGACTCGGCAGTTGATTTCCCGCCCATTTGACTCTGCCCTTTGCGGACATTATAACACACCCCCGCGATGTCTTTCAATAAGATTCCTTGTATTCCTGAAAAAACTGCTTATGAAATGCTTCAGGGACTATGTTGGCCATAGTCCCTGAAATCGGATTCCACAATGATCCGGACATTAGTGATGGAACAGTCTGATTCCGGTAAAGGCCATCACAATCCCATATTTGTCGCAGCACTCTATGACCGCGTCATCCCGGACAGAGCCGCCAGGCTGGGCAATGTAGCCCACGCCGCTCTTGTGAGCTCTCTCGATATTGTCCGAGAAGGGGAAGAAGGCATCGGAACCCAAAGTAACTTCTTTCATCTGATCCAGCCATGCCCGTTTTTCCTCTCTGGTGAAGACCGGAGGCTTTACCTTGAAAACCTTCTCCCAGGCGCCGTCTGCCAGCACGTCCATATACTCGTCGCCCAGATAGACATCAATGGCATTGTCCCGATCAGGTCTGCCCAGCTTGTCCGCAAACTGCAACCCTAACACCTGGGGAGACTGGCGTAAGAACCAGTTGTCTGCCTTTGTGCCAGCCAGCCTGGTGCAGTGGATGCGGGACTGCTGGCCTGCGCCGATGCCGATGGCCTGGCCGCCCTTTACATAGCAGACAGAATTGGACTGGGTGTATTTTAAGGTAATCAGAGCAATCTTCATGTCCATAAGAGCAGCCTCGGGAATCTCCTGGTTGACTGTGACAATATTTGACAGCAGATCGCCATTTACATCCAGCTCATTTCGGCCCTGTTCAAAGGTGATACCGTAGACCTGCTTCTTCTCCACAGCAGCGGGCACATAGGAAGGGTCAATCTGAATCACATTGTAGCTGCCACCCTTTTTGGCCTTCAAAAGTGCCAACGCCTCCTCCGTATAGCCAGGGGCAATACAGCCGTCAGACACCTCGCGCTTGATCAGCCTGGCCGTGTCCTTGTCACACACATCGGACAGGGCGATAAAATCCCCAAAAGAGGACATTCTGTCCGCCCCTCTAGCCCTGGCATAGGCGCAGGCCAAAGGAGAAAGCTCTCCCAGGTCATCTACCCAGTAGATTTTCGCCAGGGTCTCATCCAGAGGCAATCCCACAGCAGCTCCTGCCGGAGATACATGCTTGAAGGATGTGGCGGCAGGCAGGCCTGTGGCGGCCTTTAGCTCCTTTACCAGCTGCCAGCCATTGAAGGCATCCAGGAAATTGATATAGCCTGGTCTGCCATTTAACACGGTAACAGGAAGCTCACTTCCATCCTCCATGTAGATTCTGGAAGGTTTCTGGTTGGGATTACAGCCGTATTTCAGTTCTATTTCTTTCATCATTTTCTTTTCCTTTCCTGGGTTTTGTCACTTGTGCCATTCATTCACTGGTTCTTATTTAAGATCCGGCTCTCCCACTGGCCGGTGGCAATGTCGATAAAGCGGACAAACAGAGAAACCTTGTTCTCCTCATTTAAGCTCTCCCACAGCATCCCCCCGAAGCTGTCAATGTCACCCGCAATGGCCACCTTTTTAGGCTCTCCCTGGAAGCTGGGCAAAGGATCGCCGTCATGCATGTAGGTGTGGATAAAACGCCCCTCTCCCGGAGCGGGATTGTCATAGGAAAAAGTGTATCTGTCACAGCAGGAAGGGTCTCCCTCATTGCTCTTTAGGATGGACATAAAAAAGTCAAATTTGCCATCCTGCACATGGACCAGCCCGGAAATCCTGGGGGTGTAGTTGGGGCCGTCGGGCTCGAACTGGCGGCTGCGCAGAGACTGTTCAAAGGTCAATCCTTTGGAAAGGCCATCGTAGATGGTGTCTGTCTGATCTCCATTTGTGACAATTGTGTCATATTTCTGTCCCTGGGCATCGGCATATACCCGCACAGGGGCGTAGATAACCAGGCTGGGATCCACCAGCTTCGCCGGGTCAAAGGCCTGGGTGCGAATGCCCTCCCCTTCTGTGACAAAGATACGATTGCGGCTGTTCACACTCCTGCCCATGATAAAATAGGCGATAACCGCCTTTTTGCCGTCAACGGTGCGCCCGATGACGATTCCCCTGCCGGGGTAAGCATTGTTCTTTAGTTCCTGTTCCAGTTGCAGCATACTCTTTCCTCCTCGCGCAAAGTTTCTCCTCCACTCCTTATGCCCTATTACAAAAATACCGCCCTCCCAGGCATCGCATACTAAGTGGCGCCCAGACGGTCGGCTTCTTTTCCGGCTGCACTCCCCGTGGGTACTCCCACTTCCGTCAGTCATGCAGTTCTCTTCTATTCTTGTCTATCCACCACCTGCCTGTCAGACAGGCTGGTTGGATATCTTTATCTTACACGTACTTGGAGAAATTTGCAAGGGGTTTTGTCAATCAAATTTGTTGTAAATTTTTTTACTGAATTTTTTTAAAACCGCCTCATTGCATGATTCTCTTTTATGGGTTATGCTCTTACCCAGGAGGTGATACTTATGGCAAATGAAGCGAAAAAAGATTTTAACGCAATGATGAACGACAGCAAGGATATGCCTAAGCTTCAGAAGCTCACAGACGAGAAAAGCATCAAAAAGTACGGCGGAGACAAAATGTATTTCGCACCGCCTATAGACTACGACAACGTCATGCGACTTGTGCCCTTTGGAAGGCTGCTCACAGTAGGTGATATCAGAGCATATTTTGCAAGACAAAACGGCGCTGATTTTACAGATCCCATTACGGCAGGGATCTTTGTGTCCATCGTGGCATGGGCAAGCTTCCAGCGAGCAGACAATAAAACGCCTTACTGGCGGACGCTGAAAGCAGGTGGGGAGCTGAACCCCAAATATCCTGGGGGCGTGGAAGCGCAAAAGGAGATGCTTGAGAGGGAGGGGCATACTATCCTCCAAAAGGGCAGGACAAATATTCGGTATTATGTGAAGGACTATGAAGAAAAGCTTTGGGAATTGTAGGGGGAACTTTCAAATTTTAGTTGAAAAAATTGGAAAGGGGGCATATAATAGAATCCAAGAGCAGGATTTATCCAGCAATATTTTTATACAAAATCTCGGAAAAGGAGGTTCCGTTATGAGTAGCATGTCTGTGACCAATGGAATTTATAATTCTTATTCCCATATCTCCAGCGGCAAGAGAATCAATACTGCCTCTGACGATGCAGCAGGGCTTGCCATAGGTAAAAAGCTACAGGCTCAGGAGACTGGCTTAAACGTAGGCGCTCAAAATGCAAAGGAAGGCATGGGTGCTCTGAACGTGGCTGACGGCGCTTTGGGTGGTGTTATGGATTATCTCCAGAGAATCCGTGATCTGGCTCTGCGTTCCATGAATGGTCTTTCTTCCGCTTCGGATAAGCAATACTATCAGGGCGAGATCGATCAGCTGAAGGAAGGCATCCAATCCCTTTCAAAGACCACTTCCCTGAATGAGCAGAAGCTCCTGGATGGAAGTATGGCTGATATGTACATTGCCACCAATCCTGACGGCAGCGGTATGCGCATCGGCATGGCAAATTCTACGCTGGAAGCCCTGGGAATTGCGGATTTCGACGTGACAAAGGATTTCAGCCTGGACACCATAGATGATGCCATCAACAAAGTATCCTCACAGAGAGGTAACCTGGGCGCTTCCACCAATCGCCTGGAATATGCTTACAATTACAACACAGGCGCAAGCTTACAGCAGCTAAGCGCCAGAAGCCGCATTGAGGATCTGGATATGCCCCAGGCCATCTCTGACAAGAAGAAGGAGGAGCTGCTGGGGGAATACAGGACGCTGATGCTGAAGAAGCAGATGAATCAGGATGCCATGGTATTGAAGCTGTTCCAGTAGGAATGCCGCAGCTTGCAGAGGATGACAAAAAGACCACAGCCGGGACCTACGGTTTAATCCGTATGTTCCGGCTATGTTTATGCACAGGCCCAGAATATTTCTTCCTTCCACTTGCATCCTCCCCGGATATCTTATATACTAAAACGATAGAAAAGAAGCCTTGCCAGAAAAGGAATTACCAGTGGGCGAATTTGAAAGGGAGAATGAAATTATGGTGAAAAAAGTCGTTAGGAAAAAGTGGGGGCTTTTCATGGCTGCCGCAGTTTTGGGTCTGACCACCACGGCCTGCAGCGTTCCAGAGGGGATGATACCCAGCAAAGCCCAGGACAGCAGCAGCGAAGAGGATGTGTCTAAAGCTGAAGTGGAGAGCAATTCTGAGGAGGAATCCTCCACAACAGAGGAGGAACCTGTGGCATCGCAAGAGTATACTTCTGTGGACGGCACTTATAAGGTGACATTGTTGGAAGGTCTTGTGCAGACAGACATGCCCATTCAGGCCAATTCCAGCATGATGGCACTGGATGGGGAAGCGGATAGGAAAAGCTTTTCCGTCATTTCTCTGGGAAGTCCCAAGGGAAGCGTTCCAGGGAATCCAGCCACCATGGAAAGCCTGGAAGATTATATGGCGCATATAGAGAATTTGGCGCTTGCAGGCTCAGGTGTAACCGTGGAGTGGGAGGAAGTGGAAGTGGACACGCTGGAGTGGGCAGTGCGCTGCATAGCACAGGAAGGGGTGGCAAAGAGCAACGGCACCAAAGGGCAGGCCTACGGCTATTACATGGAGACTGACGACAGCTATTATTCCATCCTTTTGGTGGGTAGGAATTCTGATGTGGAGGATGCCAGAAAGGTTTTGGCTTTGGAGCCTCTTGCCACCGCACAGACAGCCCAGGGCAGCAAACTGTTTATAGGAGGCATGACTGCGGTTCTAAATACGCTCAACGGTGCCAATGTGGTAGATACCATCAATGCTCTGGAAGATATGGGGGCTGCAGAATCCAGCCAGATGGACACCATCCGCACCCAATCCGCCAAAGCTTTGTCCGATAGCTGGGGCGTGGAAGATGCTGCTGGCTTAATGGAACGGGCTGATAGATTGATAAACAGTGGACACAATCAGGATGCTCTGGAGCTTCTCAAGGAATATGGCGGAACCCAGGCTCCCGACAGAGCCACTCTGGAAGCCAGCCTGGAAGGAGAAGACCAGGACATTCGCAACAGCGTTTTGGCAGCCTATGATGCCTGGATGGCCTTTGGAGATGCTGCAATCTCCGCATGGGATCTGAGCCGAGTGGGCACCATCATGGGCTACGGATACGCCGCAGGGTACTGCACCTATGAGGAGGCCATGGACAAATCCCTGGAGGCGGCTCTCAAGGCCCAAGAATCCTTTGATTCCTGGGATGCCTTCAACCAAAGCTACCTCTATGGCTATGCCTATTGGAGCGGTGAGTCGTTAGATGATCCGGACAGCACTGCCGCAGAGCGGGCCCGCATTGTGGATACTTTGAAATCTCAGGCTAACGGCCCTTTCTCTGGGGACTGGAATATGGTGCTGGAAAAGGAATGGTAAAGAAGGCTGGCCCCTATAGGAATTTATCCAGCTCAGCCTCCACCTGCGGCATTTTCTTTATCTTAGGCTCCCGGATCACATGTCCCCTTGCCACCACCATGCTTAGATTCCGCAGGACTGTCAGGTCCTCCAAAGGGTTCTTCGCACATACAATGAAATCAGCACACTTGCCCGCTTCAATGCTTCCGGTTATCTCCCCGATGCCGGCAATTTCCGCGTTGCGCTTTGTGGCCGTATAGAGGGCAAAGGAATTTGGGACGCCACAGCACTTATGGAAGTATTGAAGCTCCCGCCACATATCATAGTGGGTCACATAGGGGCATCCGGTATCGGTTCCCAGCCCTACGGGAATATCATTTGCCAGGCACTGCTTTGCACATTCGATGATGCCCCGAAAGACTACCTCTCCGTTATACTTCTCCATGTCCGTCACATGGCTGACTTCCGGGTCAAAGAGGGCATAGGGAAGGGCCGGAGACAGGGTGGCCACATGGACAGCCCTATGTTCCTGGAACAAACGCAGTATCTCCGGATCCGGCCTTGCGCCATGCTCAATGGTGTCCACGCCATTTTCCAGAGCCACCCGCATTCCCTCCGGGCTTTCCACATGGGCGGCCACAGGCAGTCCCAGCTTGTGGGCTTCCTCGCAGGCTCTCTTTACCAGCTCAGGCGCCATCTTCAGTACCCCTGGCTCTCCTTTCACAGTAGCGTCCAGCACTCCACCTGTGATCATGAGCTTTATCAGGTCAGGCTTATCCTTGGCGATTTCCCGGACATATTCCACCGCTTCTTTCGGCGTGGTGGCTTCGTAGGCCAGGGAGCCTGCCATATGCCCCTCCGGCACGGACACAGCCATATTGCCAGCCAAAATACGGGGACCGACGACCTTGTCCGCCAGAATAAGGTCCCGGATCCAGGTGTCATAGTTTTCCACACCGCCTACAGAGCGGAAAGTAGTGACACCGCTCAAAAGCTCCATGCGGCAATAAGCCTTGTACATGTGCTCCATGTACTTGCGGGTCAGGGCATTGGCTGTGGCGAATTTCACGCTTCTTTTGGCGTCCATGGGCTTTTTCCTGGGCTTACCGCTGGCCGGAATATGTACGTGCAGATTGATCAGTCCGGGCATCAGGTATTGCCCCTTTAAGTCAATCACTTCATAGTCCTCCAGTTTGCATTCCTTTTGGGGCAGAACTGCCGTTATTTTATCGTCATCCACCAGGACAGCGCAGTCCCGCTGCGGTATCATGTTCTCGCTGCCATCCAGGAGCATTAGATTTGTAAATGCTTTTTTCATAGATTTCCCTCCATGTATCTGTAGTGCCGCTGTCAAACGAGGCGCTGCAATGACATCATTATATCGGTTTTCTTTGGAAAATGCAATGGTGGGCTGAGTTATTGGTATACAGAAGCAAAGGGCAAAGGAAGGAGCTAACGCTATGACACAGATTGTCGAAGAGTATGCAAGCAAAAAGGTTCTCGAACGCGACAAAGAAACTGCAAAATCACTTTTACAAAATGAGGTACCCGCGGATGTGATAATAAAATCCATCCCGACTATTTCAATGGAATATATCGAAAAATTATACAGACAGCTTGCAACAGTAGAAAAGCAATAAAATGATAAAAATCTGCCAGATTAGCCCCAAAAGACCAGCGTGTAAAAGGCATTGCTACCTTTCACACGCTGGTTTGTACTTGCAATATCTATAAACTTATTATCTCTTACTGATCCACACTATAATTGGGCGCTTCCTTCGTGATATGGATATCGTGAGGATGGCTCTCCTTTAGGGATGCCGCCGATATCTTCACGAATCTGCCATTCTCCTGAAGCTCTGGAATATTGCGAGCCCCGCAGTATCCCATGCCGGACCGCAGTCCTCCTAACAGCTGGAACACAGTGTCCTCCACATCGCCCTTGTAGGCCACCCGGCCCTCCACACCTTCCGGCACAAGCTTTTTGGCGTTCTCCTGGAAATACCTGTCCTTGCTGCCGTTCTCCATGGCGGCGATGGAGCCCATGCCACGGTACACCTTATACTTTCTGCCCTGGAACAGCTCATACTCTCCGGGGCTCTCCTCACAGCCTGCGAACATGCTGCCCATCATGCACACGCTTCCGCCTGCCGCAATGGCTTTGGTAATGTCTCCAGAATATTTGATGCCGCCGTCTGCAATGATGGGGACGCCGTAGCGCTTCGCCACCTCATAGCAATTCATGATGGCTGTGATCTGGGGCACGCCGATTCCCGCCACCACTCTGGTGGTACAGATGGAGCCGGGCCCAATGCCTACCTTGACAGCGTCTGCTCCGTTCTCAATCAAGTCCTTTGCCGCCTCCCCGGTAGCCACATTTCCGGCAATGACCTGGAGATCTGGATATTTCTCCTTGATCATTTTCAGGCAATTCAATACGTTTGCGGAGTGGCCGTGGGCGCTGTCTAACACGATGACATCCACCTTTGCGTCCACCAAAGCTGCCACACGCTCCAGTACATTGGCAGTGATCCCAACGCCTGCGCCGCACAGCAGTCTCCCCTGGGCATCCTTTGCAGCCAGCGGGTATTTGATAGCTTTCTCGATATCTTTTATGGTGATAAGGCCTTTCAGATTAAAGTCCTTGTCCACGATAGGAAGCTTTTCCTTCCTGGCCTTTGCCAGAATCTGCTTCGCCTCTTCCAGCGTGATGTCTTCATGGGCGGTAATCAGCCCTTCGCTGGTCATGGATTCTTTGATTTTCTTAGAGAAATCTGTCTCGAATTTCAAGTCTCTATTGGTAATGATACCCACCAGCTTCCGGCCTTCTGTGACGGGTACGCCGGAAATGCGGAATTTCGCCATCAGTGCATCGGCATCTCCCAGGGTATGTTCAGGAGTCAGAGAAAACGGATCCGTGATGACACCGTTCTCGGAGCGCTTTACCTTGTCCACCTCTTCGGCCTGGGCCTCGATGGACATATTTTTATGGATAATACCAATACCGCCCTGTCTGGCCATGGCTATGGCCATGCGGTGCTCTGTAACCGTATCCATCCCCGCGCTCATCATGGGAATGTTCAATTTGATCTTCTTCGTCAGCCATGTGTCAAGCTCTACCTGATTTGGTACCACCTGCGAATAGGCAGGTACTAACAGTACATCATCAAAAGTAATGCCATCACCGATAATCTGTCCCATTTTCTGTTCCTCCTAAACTTATCTTCTATGGTTTCCAGTTGCGTATACATACTGCTTAACAGTTAAAAATTCCGGGTAACCCGACTACATAACGCCAGCCATATACGTTTAGCCAAGTGCAGTATGGTAAATTCTGGCGTTGTGTATATAATGTTCATGAGTTTACCAAAATCTGGCTCTGATGTCAAGAAGTTTAATCGGAAAAAACCTTTCTGGGCGCCACATTTTTCATCAGCTTGATCATCTCTTCAGAGGGACTTAAGACAATCTTCTCGCCACCTTCGTAAAACATCAGATAGCGCCTGTCTGGCTGCAGCTCCTCACCGATACTGTAATCCTTTTCCTTTGCACTGCGTTTCCTGTAATTGTCCAGATGATAGCTTTTGATAGGCGCCAAAATCTCTATTCTGTCCAAATGATAGGTGGCCACTCTCTTCCGTCTGGTCTTCGCCATGATCTTGTCCACCACCAGCTCCTTGTCCAGGTAGAGATACTCATACTCCAGATCCGTGAACATCTTTGCAAAGTATGCACCCACACCGAACAGCACTGCACCTATAAAAGCAAACATCATTAAAGGGGGCAATACAAATATGGTCAGAATACAGATCACCATCAGCGTGGTCAACACGCCTCTGCCCACCTTGCCGAGCATAGAGGGCTTTGCCTTTACCAAACATTCCACATAAGCGTCACTCATTTTCTTTGTCCTTCCTTTGTCTTAATTTTCTGGCTTTCACCTTATAAAGTCTTCCTTCTATTTATTCTTAATCATACCCTATCTTTCCTCAACTTGCAAGGCAGTTTTATTTTTATCTTTTTTTTAGAATCTTGTTAGAATAGATGCATTGACAAGCCAGGTTCCAAAGTATATGATCGAATTCAAGTATATCGTACTGTATATCAGTTTCATATCCATGAGTTTGACGATGGGAAGGTGGACTTATCATGCCACTTATAGTAATCCAGAAAATAAGCGAATTTCTGTTTTGGAGTTCCGTGCTTTATTATCCGGATGAAACCGATGCCGATTGGGAAGCCGCCTTTGACAC